>NZ_PTQW01000010.1 GCF_004343725.1 Treponema sp. J25 | reverse complement strand
GCGCTCATGGCAGCGGATACTTTGCAGAAGACAGTGGGCCCTTATTCACATAGAAAATCAATGGCATGAAAATATTTTAACTTATGAAGGGCGTCTATTGCATGAAAAAGTAGATGATCCTTATGTTTTAGAAAGCCGAGGAGACGTTTTTATCAGCCGCTCTGTACCTATCGTATCGTACCAACTAGGTCTTATCGGAATTTGTGATCTTATTGAATTTGTAAAAGATTCAAAAGGTGTATATTTACCTCAAAAACAAAATAATTATCAGCCTTATCCTGTAGAGTATAAGCGAGGAAAACCCAAGCATGAACCTGTTGATGAAATCCAGCTCTGTGCACAAGCGATTTGCCTTGAAAACATGCTTTCGACAGAAATATCTACAGGGTATATTTATTACGGACTTACACGTCATCGAGAAACTGTCATTTTTTCCACTAAGTTAAGGGATTTAGTCTATCAAATTTCTCAAGAAATGCATGAATATTTTTCACGCAAATACATACCAAAAGTAAAACCGTCAAAATCTTGTCGTTCTTGTTCTTTACATGAGATTTGCCAACCAGAAATCATGAACAAAAAAGAATCTGTTTATTTTTATATCCAAAATTATTTGGAGAACTTATAATGAAGAAACTTCTTAACACAATTTACATCACCAGTCCTGACGTGTTTGTTTCTCTTGAAGGAGAAACAATAGTCATAAAAAAAGAAGAGGGGGTTTCTACAAAGGTTCCGCTACATAACATAGAAAACATTGTATGTTTTAATTACCTTGGTGTAAGCCCTGCTTTAATGAAAGCTTGTGTTGATAGAAATATAGGCCTTTGTTTTTTAACACCCCATGGAAGATTTCAGGCCCGCATAATCGGTCCTGTCCATGGAAACGTGTTACAAAGAAAAAAACAATATTTCATCTCAGAATCTGAGAAAGACTGTGTACCTATAGCTAAATCGTTTTTAATTGGAAAGATTGCAAATTGTAGAAAAGTTATAGAAAGAGCTCTACGTGATCATGAATTAGTAGTAAACACAAAGAAATTAGGGAATGCTTCTATTTTTTTAAAAAACATTATTAGAATGATACCTGATTGCACTTCTTTATCAGAACTTCTTGCATTTGAAGGTAGCGCTGCAAAAACGTATTTTGGTGTTTTTAATGAGCTTATACTTCAACAAAAAGAAACATTTGTTTTTAACGAACGATCACGACGACCACCTATGGATAACGTAAATGCGCTTTTATCATTTTTATATACTCTCCTAGCTCACGAAGCAGGATCCGCTTTAGAAACGGTGGGACTTGATCCTTATGTAGGTTTTTATCATCAAGATAGACCTGGAAGAGCATCTCTAGCATTAGATCTCATGGAAGAACTTCGTCCTGTTCTTGTAGATAGACTTGTTCTCTCACTAATAAATAGGAAACAAATAGATAGTAAAGGCTTTATTAAGAAAGAAAGTGGAGGCATTATAATGGACGATGATACACGATCAATAGTTATTAAAAGCTGGCAAGATAAGAAGAAAGAGATTCTAAGGCATCCCTACTTAAATGAAGAAATTCCTTATGGACTTCTTCCTTATGCGCAGGCAATGTTATTGTCAAAATATATTCGGGGAGATATAGATGGATATCCTCCCTTTCTATGGAATTAGAGAGAGGAATAATTTATGATGGTTTTAATTACTTACGATGTAAACACAGAAACCCCAGAAGGTAAAAAAAGATTACGACAAGTTGCAAAGGTATGTCAAAATTACGGACAACGGGTACAACATTCCGTTTTTGAATGCGTAATTGATGGGATTATCCTCCGGAAGATACAATACCAACTTGAGAAAATCATCAATAAACAAACTGACAGTATTCGTTATTATTATATGGGAGAAAACTGGAAATATAAAGTTGAACATATAGGTGTTAACCATAATTTTGATATAGAAGGACCTCTTCTATTCTAATCCTCTTTAACTTTATTGTTCTTTGAAACTATAGGGAAGGAATATTTGCGAACCAGGAGTGAACAGAGAAAGGCCAGCAGTTTCGCACAAATAAAGATTATTTTTTACATTAAAAATTGGAGATAATGGAAAAATAAACAGATATACATGAGATATAGTTGCACATATAGTAGTATAAGTGTATAAAATACACTGTATTTTGCGGTCGCTCCCCTCGCGGGGGGCGTGGATTGAAACTGATGAGAAAAAATGTGTATATATAGAGGCAGAAGGTCGCTCCCCTCGCGGGGGGCGTGGATTGAAACAAAAAGAAATCACATAAAAAAGAGTGTCAGTTTGGGTCGCTCCCCTCGCGGGGGGCGTGGATTGAAACCAGCATACCGGTAAATACTGGATGGAAGAAAAAATGTCGCTCCCCTCGCGGGGGGCGTGGATTGAAACCTTGTCTGGGAGCGAATTTATAATTTTGATTTCATGTCGCTCCCCTCGCGGGGGGCGTGGATTGAAACACATCATTATAATAACACGCCATTACAATCTTGTAGTCGCTCCCCTCGCGGGGGGCGTGGATTGAAACTCCAAAAGTAAGTAGGACCGTTCGATTTTGTACCGTCGCTCCCCTCGCGGGGGGCGTGGATTGAAACTCCTCTGAGTCTGTATTACGGATACTTCGTCCACGTCGCTCCCCTCGCGGGGGGCGTGGATTGAAACCCGTATAACTTTTTTAAATTCCTCGAATGGCTCCATGTCGCTCCCCTCGCGGGGGGCGTGGATTGAAACTGTAAGGGCTTACCGCCTATACATCGGACCGGTTGTCGCTCCCCTCGCGGGGGGCGTGGATTGAAACTGCCCTCCATAATATTTTTCTAGGGCCTCCGCCCAAGTCGCTCCCCTCGCGGGGGGCGTGGATTGAAACATAAGTCGGTCTATCTCGTTTGCCATATTCCCAGCGTCGCTCCCCTCGCGGGGGGCGTGGATTGAAACTTATCCTGAGAACCGCCATTACCATACCAGCCCGGTCGCTCCCCTCGCGGGGGGCGTGGATTGAAACCCCCTGTATCCGGTACTAAGTACCGGATAATCCTGTCGCTCCCCTCGCGGGGGGCGTGGATTGAAACATCGCAATGAAGTACCCCTTATCTACTTAATATAGTCGCTCCCCTCGCGGGGGGCGTGGATTGAAACAGGATTATCCGGTATACCGGATAAGGAGGGAATGTCGCTCCCCTCGCGGGGGGCGTGGATTGAAACATAGATAATTGAGGAGAGATAATTATGAGAGGACGTCGCTCCCCTCGCGGGGGGCGTGGATTGAAACTATTAACACCAAAAATATAGCCACAATACTATTGTCGCTCCCCTCGCGGGGGGCGTGGATTGAAACATCCATGCTGATTGCCTGCCGGTTAAATGGAACCGGGTCGCTCCCCTCGCGGGGGGCGTGGATTGAAACTGTCCGGTATACCGGATAAGGAGGGAATTATGACTAGTCGCTCCCCTCGCGGGGGGCGTGGATTGAAACTTTGTAAAATGTATTGACAAGATAATAATATTATGTCGCTCCCCTCGCGGGGGGCGTGGATTGAAACTCTTCCAAGGCCCGTACGTTACCGTTGTAGCTCCTGTCGCTCCCCTCGCGGGGGGCGTGGATTGAAACAGGCTGAATATGTACGCTTGCCCGATGTCGTCGAGTCGCTCCCCTCGCGGGGGGCGTGGATTGAAACATTGCAATCGATAATCGCCACACAAAGCCCTTCATGTCGCTCCCCTCGCGGGGGGCGTGGATTGAAACCCCAATTACCATTGATATCACGTATGCGCTGGACGGTCGCTCCCCTCGCGGGGGGCGTGGATTGAAACATACAGTTTTTGCTATATAGCAAAAATTGAATGTGTCGCTCCCCTCGCGGGGGGCGTGGATTGAAACAGTCTATAATCGTCGAACAATTTTTTCGAGAACATGTCGCTCCCCTCGCGGGGGGCGTGGATTGAAACTATCACTCTAGGAGTGGTACAAAGTACCTGCTACAGTCGCTCCCCTCGCGGGGGGCGTGGATTGAAACTACGGTCTCTTGTACCGTATTTTCTAAAACCCAGTGTCGCTCCCCTCGCGGGGGGCGTGGATTGAAACCTATACAGCAACTCCAAATTTCCGGGGCGCCCTGTCGCTCCCCTCGCGGGGGGCGTGGATTGAAACATCTAGGCTTACATAGCCTAAACTTGCGAGTCGAAGTCGCTCCCCTCGCGGGGGGCGTGGATTGAAACGAGTATTAAGCAAGCGAGGCCCCAGCAATCGCATCGTCGCTCCCCTCGCGGGGGGCGTGGATTGAAACGGGAGTATCCTCCGATACATCCCCAGTCATTGCCGTCGCTCCCCTCGCGGGGGGCGTGGATTGAAACCCGAACTGAAAACCCCTGTCATGGACCTCCTGTACGTCGCTCCCCTCGCGGGGGGCGTGGATTGAAACGAGTATTAAGCAAGCGAGGCCCCAGCAATCGCATCGTCGCTCCCCTCGCGGGGGGCGTGGATTGAAACTGGTCGTCCTCATTATCATACGATATTGTTAGGTGTCGCTCCCCTCGCGGGGGGCGTGGATTGAAACATCCTCGTCCGGGAGATCTCGTATAAGAGACCTAGTCGCTCCCCTCGCGGGGGGCGTGGATTGAAACGATGTCTATAAAGAAGGCTAATGCTGACGTGCAGGCTGTCGCTCCCCTCGCGGGGGGCGTGGATTGAAACTACTTACATGCCGGCAACGGCAAATATGCCTAGAGTCGCTCCCCTCGCGGGGGGCGTGGATTGAAACTTTATATCCATACTCCTGCTCCATAAGCTTTATGTCGCTCCCCTCGCGGGGGGCGTGGATTGAAACTTAACGAAGTATCGAGGCAGCGAAAAAGACCTACCGTCGCTCCCCTCGCGGGGGGCGTGGATTGAAACTGATGAACGTGCTCAAATCTAAGCGTTAGGAGGTGTCGCTCCCCTCTCGGGGGGCGTGGATTGAAACGCCTTAGCTTCAAAGCCAGGCTCAGAATCCACCTGTCGCTCCCCTCTCGGGGGGCGTGGATTGAAACACAGCGATGATGTTTGGGGCGGGGCACCGGAGGTGTCGCTCCCCTCTCGGGGGGCGTGGATTGAAACCGTCACAGTCCGCACAAGCGGATAGGGTTTGCATGTGGTTCCGCTGTGGGGGCCTTTCGAGCAGAAAAACATTTCTTTACTCATATATGTAACACAATATCCAGAAGGAATTCTATGAATAAATGGATTAGTATATTGATCGTAAATTTTTTAGTCTGTGTAGGAATATATGCAGAGGGATTTGGCTTTAATCAGTTTGAATACGAACCTGATCCTGCACCTACGATTGATCTAAGTCGAGCCCTTTCATTGAGTCCGGAAAAATTGACTATCAATAGGAAAAAACTTAAAGTAGAAATGTTTTATGAGAAAGTGTATGACAAAGACCGATGGGTTGATGTTTTATAGTACTAATAAAGCAAAAACAAAATATGAGGTGTTTATAGTAACCGTAGGAGAAAGGGGTATAGCTAAAATTGCCCTTGAAGATTTTAAAGTATTCAGAGATTCTGTTGGAGAAACCCCTAATTTTATTACAGAGGAAAAAGAATATGGCTCTATTAGCTGGACTAAGAAATAATTACGTCTGACTCCCCAGGTCCCTACGAGAGCCCTTGACAAGAAGGCTATTCTGGCTGAAAAGTTAAGCAGAGGCAAACAAACAGCCCGGGTTTGTTCGTTTGGGGAGCCTTTGCTAACACCACCATTATCGAGGTTCCCGCTAGTACTTTCTTAGGTTTATATGGGAATAGAACCTTGCGTTATTTTAGACAATCAATATGGTATCATAACAAAAGAAAGCCTTATCACATCTATTTCTGATAAGACAGGCTTCCCTGTCTATAATAAACGGGACAGTAAAAAAGGAAGTATCGGTCCTCATTGGGAACTGAGTACACTACCAGACTTTGCGGGTTATGAAGCCTGGGATTTTAGTTTTCAGAAAGCTCATGGCAGTTGGGAGTGGAAAAACATCGTCTTCTCTACGGAGGATTACTTTATTGTCACTCCTCCTTTTGTACTTTGTCGGATTGAACAATTTGAACATATAACCTGGCAAGGTATCCTTCGCGTATTCCAGTTACACAACGGGGAAGAAGATCAGTATTTAAAAGACGCATGGAAACACATGATTGCTTCGTACAAAGAATTTGGAGAACTATTTTATTCAAGCAAAATACTTGTCTGCGCCGATGCAGAGTGTGAGGTAATTCTGGAAATACTCCGGGAAAACTTTACCGACAAGGCCCTGGAAAAGCATTACTACAAATTACTGAAATTTGATACTCCTTTGGACGAAACAATACCAGACGAAACTCAGTACCTGTATTTTGAAGAATATACCGACTAAATCCGGTTCCTCCATTGAGCAACAAATAGATTCCGGCCTCACCCCTATTACACATAACGGATGGCAACCTTTTCTACAAACCTTTCTGAACGATACCTTCTCAGCTAATCAAACAAGTTCAATATAAAGGGATTGACAAATGTACAACACATTACGATAGTTTATGCAAATCAGGATGGGTGCAGGCCCGTCCTGTGGCCAGCAGACTCCCGGATTTGTGGCCGGGCAAGCCAATACTGGACCAGGGACGGTGGAAGTTTCCACCGTCTCTTTTTTTTACGGTATCGGGCAACCTATTTTAAAGAACACTATTTTAAAGAATAGACCCTTGTCAAACCACCTCATCTCCGTAACAATAGCCGTATGGGCCTTGTGTGGATTGTTCAGAAAACAGGAAATCCCCGTTTTCCCATACGGATCGCCATTGAACAGGAGGGCAGAACCCTTTTTGCAGTACGGGCCCAGGATGCCTGGCCAGGCCAAAAGGGGAATGTTTTCTGCATTCGGGATGGGACACCACCGGATGAACGGGATCTATTCGAAACGGTAGAGCGTATACCGGTTATCTCCTTTGATCGTTTTGGAAAGAGTCTCCGCATCACCCTGGACCGGCCTCTTAAAAAACGCTGTGAATTCCTTATTTTACAAAAGGCCTATAAAAATCGTCCCGGTAGTTATGAACAGATCTTTTTTAAAACCCAGACGGCTCAACGAGAACATCGGTCCCGTTCGCGGCTATCCCTTCGTCCTGTTAAGACATCCTTTACGGTCGTTGTTGATACGGCAGAAAAGTATCCCTGGAAATTTCCCAAGGCCCAGATTGAAAAACGAAAGCTCCCCGCAGGAGATTATGCGCTCATCCATGAAGATACAATCCTTGCGGTGGTAGAACGAAAAACCTTCCAAAATCTGCTTACCGATTTTTCCCGTATTGCCATGCTTCACCAGGTCCTGCGGGAATTAGAAACCCTCCCCCATGCGGCTCTCGTCATCGAGGCTGATTATGGTGATTTTCTTAACCCGGAGCGATTAGAACATTCCTATAAACCTGCCCATTGCTACCGGGTCTTATCGGAGCTCCAGGCCATGCATCCCCATCTCCCCATCATTTTTGCTCGCACCAGAAAAGAAGCAAACCTCTGGACCTATGGCTTTTTCCGAGCGGTATACCGCAAATCCCTTGAGGAACGGGCGAGCCAGGAAACAGAGCTTACTGCTGAACCGGTGGTTCCTTACGTCGCCGAACTCCGCCTGGAACAGCGAATTCTTACAGCCCTCCGGGACAATGAAGCCGTAACGGCTACTACCAATTCCAGCCCTGTAGGGTCTGCCGTTTCAGGGGTCAGTTTTACTACCCTTCAGGAAGTCCTGACTGATGTGGATGAAACCTCTTTGAAGCGGATCCTCCAGCGCCTTAAGAAACAGGGCCGAATTGACTCTATGGGCCGGGGCAACGTCCGGCGCTGGTTTTTAATAACAGAAAAGCCCGCAGACCCATCCGAATAAAACATCCGGTAAAAGAACCTCAGCCAGCAAAGCCCCTACTCTCTGGACTCTCTAAGCCCGAGGGTACGGCTGAGGTAAAGCTTCCCCAGTTGTCTCAGGGCATCCCTGACCAGGGGATGATTTTCTTTTTTGTTAAACTGTAAGAGGGCCCGTTGGAGCCGCCGTTCCCGTTCGCCCCGGGGAACAGGGATGGCCTTCATGGTTCGGGGGTCCAGTCCCGTATAATACATCACCGTTGCAAGAGAACCAGGGGTGGGATAAAAATCCTGAACCTGGTCGGGCACAAAACCGGTCTTCTTAAGGTACAGGGCTAATTCCAGGGCATCTTCCAGGGTCGAACCAGGATGGCTCGCAATAAAATAGGGGATCAGGTACTGTTTTTTTCCCAGTTCCTGATTAGCCCTGGCAAAAAGCTTTCGAAATTCTTCGTATACCTGGCTGCCTGTTTTTCCCATCGCATCAAGAACCCGGGGGGTAATATGCTCCGGCGCCACCTTAAGCTGGCCCGATACATGGTGGGCACAGAGCTCTTTGAGAAAAGCAGAACCTTCGGTGGTATCCAGCAAAAGATAATCAAAACGAAGTCCTGAACGGACAAACACCTTTTTAATCCCCGGAAGGCTACGCAGGGCTTGCAGAACTTCCCGGTACTCCCGGTGAGTGGCCCGGAGATTAGGACAGGGGGCTGGGTATAAGCAATCTCGATGGGTACAAACACCCCCTCTTTTCTGTACCTCACAGGGAAGACTAAAAAAGTTTGCCGTCGGCCCCCCTACATCATGGATGTACCCCTTAAATTCAGGATGCTGCACCAAGCCCCGGGCTTCTCGAAGGAGGCTGTCCTTACTTCGATGTTGTATTATCCGTCCCTGATGAAAGGTAATAGCGCAGAATGAACAGCCCCCAAAACAGCCCCGGCTTGAAACAAGCGAAAAGGCCACTTCCTGTAAGGCGGGGACCCCGCCCATGGAGGCATACATCGGGTGGGCCTCGCGGGTAAAGGGAAGTTCGTATATTCGATCCAGTTCGGCCGTATCCAGAGGAAGGGCCGGCGGATTCTGCAGAACATAACGGGTATCACTTTTTTCTATCAAAATTTTACCCGACAGAGGGTCCTGGTTCCGCTTCTGGAGCATAAAGTGTTCGGCAAAACGCCGTTTTGCCTCCGCCGTGGGCTCCCGTATTTCTTCAAAGGAAGGGAGCTCTATCACCTTCTGAGGATCCACCTGGGGAACTCCGGACCCCCAGACACAGGTACTCCGCACATCCCGGATAGTTTCAATGGGTTCTCCCTGGGCAAGGCGCCGGGCTATTTCCAGAATAGGCCGCTCTCCCATACCATACACCAGGAGGTCCGCCTTAGAGTCCAGGAGGATAGAGCGACGCACCTTATCGGACCAGTAGTCGTAGTGGGCAAAGCGACGCAGGCTTGCCTCGATACCGCCGATAATGATGGGCCGCTGTTCTCCTACCAGTTTGCAGGCACGACGAAGACCTTCCACGTATACCAGGGTTGCCCGGTCAGGCCGAAACCCCACCTTTCCCCCTGGCGAATAGACATCCTGGCTGCGGGGCTTTTTATTTGCCGTGTAGTGGGCTACCATGGAATCCAGGTTTCCTGCCCCCACCAGGAAGGCCAGACGGGGGAGCCCCAGGACAAGATATGAGGCAGGGTCTTCCCAGCGGGGCTGGGGAATAACCCCTACCCGAAAGCCGGCGGCTTCAAGGACCCGGCCAATCAACGCCGCCGCAAACGAAGGATGATCTACGTAGGCATCGCCTGAAACAAAGATAAAGTCACAGGTATCCCACCCTCGCTGGGCAAGATCTTCTTTAGAAACGGGAAGAAAAATACGGTTGTCGCTTGTTTTTTCCTGGTGCTTCAAAGGGAAAAAAGAAGAACCTTATACACCCACTACCGAGGTAACTTCCGGTACCACCTTTTTCAGGTATTTTTCGATTCCCATCCGAAGGGTCATCTGGGAATAGGGGCATGATCCACAGGCACCGGTTAACTTAAGGGAAACTACCCCATCGTCGGTTACCGAAACCAGTTGCACATCACCACCCTCGGCCTGTAAGGAGGGACGCACATCTTCCAGAGCGGCCTTAACCTTTTCTTCTAACATCAACACTACTCCTCATCTCATCCTGTCAAAGGACAGGAGCAATAACCACCATATTGGTACACTACCAAAATACTCATAATAGCAAGAAAGAACAAGGGGCCTTTCCCTCGGGGTAAAGAATTCCGGAGGAAGACCCTTTTTTACCAAGAAAATTCTGTAGGCCCGTCCTATTTCTCTCTTTTCAAATTGAAACAAGAAGGTCTTTTCAATTATAGTAGAGAAAAGAAAAGGTGCGCCGGCAGGGGGCATCTTTTCTACCCTAGGGAATCTTCCTAAAGGAGCCAGCCATGAGTGATACCTACGATTTTACCATCGAAGAACTAGGCAAACGAACCATAGAGTCCCCCATCAATCTTTCAAAGGTCGCGGGGGACTTTATTGCCAACTATGTGTCTGATAATGAATATGTGCTGCTTTCTCCCGAAGCCCGATTAGGAGAACAGCCACCGATTGACCGAAAACAGGTGTTTGAAAAAGCCGGCCCCCGAGAGAAGATCTATTTTTCTCCCAAACATGTCCATGCCGCAATCGCCACCTGCGGGGGCCTTTGTCCGGGGCTCAATGACGTTATTCGGGCTATTGTCCGAAGTCTCTGGTATCGATATGGGGTCCATCGTATCTCGGGGATCCGCTATGGCTATAAGGGCTTATTACCGGAATACAATTTTGACGTAAAGCCCCTGGACCCTGATATTGTGGATGACATTCATAAAATCGGGGGGACCATCCTGGGGACTGCCCGGGGCGGGGGCAAACAGGTAAGCGATATTGTAGATTCTCTGGAACGGCTTAACATCAATATCCTCTTTACCATCGGTGGCGATGGTACCCAACGGGGGGCCCTGGATATCGCCAACGAAATAACCCGTCGGGGGTTAAAAATCGCCGTCGTAGGAATTCCCAAAACCGTAGACAATGATTTTTCGTATATTGATAAATCCTTTGGGTTTGATACGGCCGTGAAAAAGGCGGTGGAAGCGGTTACGGCGGCCCATATGGAGGCTCATTCCCAGATCAACGGGATTGGCCTTGTCAAAGTGATGGGCCGGGAATCGGGCTTTATTGCGGCCCACACGGCGTTGGCCAGTCATGAAGTAAACTTCGTATTGATACCGGAAGTTCCCTTTGACCTTGAAGGGCCCAATGGGTTCTTTGCCCATCTTGAAAAACGGCTTGAACGCCGAAACCATGCGGTAATCGTCGTCGCCGAGGGGGCACTTCAGGATCAGCTTTTAAAAGAGACAAAAACCGACGCCTCGGGGAACCTAAAATTCGTGGATGTCGGAGTCTACCTGCGGGATAAGATCCAGGAATATTTTGATAAAAAGGGAATTGAAATTAATCTGAAGTACATCGATCCCAGTTATATCATTCGGGCTTCGCCGGCGGAGCCTATCGACTCTATTTATTGTGAACGGCTCGGGAATGCAGCGGTGCACGCAGCCATGGCTGGGAAAACAAAGGTTTTAATTGGCCTTGTCAACAACGAATTTGTCCACCTTCCCATGCAAATGGCTATCTCCAAGCGCCGTCATGTGGATCCAGAAGGGAGCCTGTGGCGGGATACCCTGGAAGCCACCCATCAACCTATTTTGATGGTGAACAGTGAAACCCTCTCCCAGGCGTTGGGGGTAAAAAAATAGCTGGCAACCTACAATAGGATCCTAAAAAAGAAAAACGGTCAAAAGGTTTCTGGGCCCCCCATTAAAAACGAGGGGGTCTATTATTTACAACAAAAAATGAGAGCCCTTCACTCAAAATAAGGATTCCCCGCTGAGAAAGGATGGTCTTTTCCACCGAACAGAATGGGAATTTTTTTCCCGTTCCGCTGGGATAAAAGAGTAAGATTTTCTCTTTTTTAAAACCATACAAGAGTGCCGTTCTGAAAGAAAAAAAGAGGGGTGGTACTTCCTTACGACGCCCCTCTTCATGAAA
Organism: Treponema sp. J25; assembly: GCF_004343725.1. Taxonomy (NCBI): domain Bacteria; kingdom Pseudomonadati; phylum Spirochaetota; class Spirochaetia; order Treponematales; family Treponemataceae; genus Treponema; species Treponema sp. J25. The sequence goes on along the minus strand of NZ_PTQW01000010.1, from coordinate 140,292 downwards.
AATGCAATTCATATCAATACAAATAAATATAAAAACAACGGTGCCGTTATTTATTTTTTATTTTTATCCAGTTCTTCTACCAATGATTGGCACGCTTTCTGCATATACATAGATGAAGCCGATCGTTGATCGGACCGCTTTCTAAAGAAAGCACCTTATGAGAAGGAGTAATACCATGAAACGCATAGTTGGTATTCTTATGATTGGCCTCCTCACCGCAGGAGCCCTTTCCGCCCAGGCCTTTGGTCCTGGCCCCGTAGGTCCCGGCGCTGCCGTAGCAACCCAGAATCTGCAAATTACCAAGATAGAGGGTAAGCTTGCCCTCGTAAACGGGATGATCGCCGTTCAGAGCGGCGGTAAAACCTACTACGTCCGGGGAATCAATCAACTGGTGGGGTTCATCGATGGCCTTAAAGAAGGGGCCTCGGTAAAACTCGAAGGATATGCTGTCCAGTTCCCCGCCGCCCCCGAATACTATCACTTTATGGTTACCAAACTCACGGTGGGAAACAAAGACTATGACCTTTCCAATCGTCCTTTTGCACGGGGCATGATGGGTAGTGGTTTCGGAATGCAAGGTAAGCGGGGCGGCCGCGGCTGGTAAGCAGTGATAAGCCTCATCTAGGCTGAGAAAAGAAGGGCCCCCGATCTCAGGAGAGATCCCCGGGGCCCTTCTTTATTGTTTTAGAGCGGTATCTCTAGAAGAATCCGGGCTCCTCCCTCTGGACGATTTTCTATGCGCATCGTTCCTTTGTACTGAGCAACAAGGGCTCGTACATCCCGTAATCCTAAAGCATGGGAGGTACTAAAACGACTATCTGGAAGGGTCCTATCCTCCATAATGGCCTGAATAATTTCTGGTAAAAAACCCGGCCCCGAATCTTCCACCCACAAACGGATTCTCTCACCATCTTTAGCCTTGTATTCCTCCGCTCCAACACAAAGCTCTCCCGCCTGTGTGTATTTTAGACCGTTATCGATCAGGTTGGAAAGAATTCTTACAAGGTCGTTCCGTTCCAGGCGAGGGAACCGAACCTTTTTGGGTACCCGATTAACAAGCTGGATATTTCGAAGGGCCATAAGACTACGCTGCGGGGCCAGGAGTTCTTCTACCGTATCATGCAAAGAAGTGCTCCTTAATCCATTACGGGGAGTCTCAGGGTCTAATACCGATTCTACCAGATCCAGCAACAATTTATTGGAACGCCCCAAAATATCTACATAGCGCTTCTGTTCTTCCGTAAGGTCCGTCGCAGCCAACATGGCCTGCACCGCCATGATACTTGTCAGGGGAGAACGAATGTCGTGGGAAAAACTCGCAAGCCGTTGTATCCCCGATTCTCGCACCTCTTTGAGGAGTTCTTCGAGCCGTTGATTCATCCGTTTTCGAGCCAGGGCCAGTTGTTCAAGCCGACGATAATACGAACGGATAAACAGATTGATAAAAAAACCAAGAGTATGAAGTATCCCGATAGCAAGCCAGAGGTTAACGAAAAAAATCTCATTCCGCCGGGGATAGAAGAACCAGGCAAGGCTATCAAACAGAAGAATCAATCCATAGATTATGGGAGCAGTCAGGTTCCAGGGAGAATATACCCCATCTAACAAAATAATCCCCATATAGACAAGGGCTGAAAAGGGAACTAACTGGACCGCCACCATGGGATCGGTAAAAAAAAGGAAAAGGTAATAGCCACTCATAAAAAGAAGCGCCCCAAACAGGAAAATTACCGGCGCTCCGCCTTTTCTCTTTCTTATCAGCCAGAGGGTAAGAATCGTATCCAGAGAAAGGGCAGTATTAATAACGACAAATGCATTGGGATGAAATAGCCCCTCCAGAAGAGCAGAGAGTACCATGAGGGGCAACACAATGAGCAGGAGGGCCACAAAATTTTCATCCCGAATACGATGAGGAGAGGGGGGCCCCAGTTCCCGGGGACCAAGGAAAAAAGCAAGGATAGGTTCACATACCATAGGAGACCAACTCATGCATGCAAATAGTCGCCGCCTGGGCCACATTCAGGCTTTCGATAGCCCCTGTTCCGGGGATCCGTACCAGAAGCGCACAGGATGACCGTACTTCCTGAGAAAGCCCTCGCTCTTCATTTCCTACTACAATAGCAATAGCCGGTAGATGGCCTTTTTCACAAAATCGGTCGGGGTAGCGATCCTGTAACACCTTCATTCCCTCTCGGATCTGAATCGGCGAGCGATGATCCGCTCCTACAAAGAGAATTTCTTTCCCATACTGGTTAATGCAACGGGCCAGGGAAGCAACCTTCCAGAGCGATACGTATTCCATACCCCCTTCGGCAACCCGATAGGCACTGGTGGTAAGTCGAGCTTCCTTATCATGGCGGGAGAGAATCACCGATCGGAGACCAAAAAAGGCGGCCGAACGAATGATAGCGCCAAGATTATTATCATTTCCTACATCATCGAGGAGGATGCCTATACCTCCTTCCCTTACCCACCGACGGACTTCCTCAGAAGAAAGCTCAGGAATTTCCGGTTCCCGAATCATGGCCACAATCCCTTGATGCCGGGGACTTTTGCAAAGCCGTTCCAGTTCTTCATCATCACAGATCTTATAGGGTCGATGATGAGAAGCTAGGTATTTACAGGTTTTGCCAAAAAGCTGGGCCCGATCTTCCCGAAAGAAAAAACGATGTATCCGTTCCGGGTGTACCTCTGCCAAGGCCCGTACCGCATTTAAACCACATACGGCGAGCTCACCGGTCAGTTTATTTCGCATGGTAATAAAGTATATGCCAGAGGATAAGATTACACAACGGGGAACATTTCCATAGGAAAATGCCGCCACAAAAAAATCGGGAAAACAAAAGAAAGACCTTCCCCTCCTAAGAAGTTGGTTGGGACTTTATCTCTCAGACTTTATTCTCTGGATTCTCTGCACCCGTGTTTTTTAGGAGCCCCATAGATATATATTAGAATACCAGCTAGCCCTAATATATCAGTATAAGGTATAATACAAGAACCGGTGCATCCGGCAGAGTTGAGGTCTGTATCGCTCTTAAGATATGGGGGCTTTGTATGGATATAAAAGGGGCTGCTAAAACAAACGGACTTACTATCAGTGAGAATGTATACTACACCCTCCGAAAAAACATTGTAAACCTTCACTTACGACCGGGAGAACTATTAAACGTCCGGGAGATCACCGAGAAACTCCACGTAAGCCGGACCCCCGTTCGAGAAGCCCTGATCAGGCTTGAACGGGAAGGCCTTATCGACGTGGTACCCCAGGTGGGGACCAGTGTTTCCAAGATAGATCTCGATCGGGTAGAAGAAGAAAAGTTCATCCGCTCCACCCTGGAAGAAAAGGTTATCGAACTGTGCCTTGAATCTCCCCTCCAATTCATGTTGCCGGACCTTGAAAAGGCCCTGCTCCACCAGGAAGCGGCCCTGCAGGATGCGGATGCCCTTACCTTTCTTGAATGGGACGATGAATTCCATCGCAGCATTTTCCACGCCATGAACAAACAGATGTGCTGGGACCTGATACAGAAAAACTCAGGCCACTACCGACGGGTACGTATCATGACCATGTGGTATAAGGATATCCGGGCTTCCGTTCTTGAACAGCATCGCCAGATTTACAGCACCATCAAAGAAAAGGATTCTTCCCGGCTCTATTCCCTTGTACACGATCACTTTACCCGGATAGTGATTCAGGAAAAAGAGTTGATGCAGGCCTTTCCCGATTATTTTAAGACAAAACCCCTTACCACCGACCCTCTGGTGTCAAGCTTTATAAGCGCTGGATAAGGAGGAGAAAGGATACACCTGCAAGAAGGGGCTTTGTAAGGATTTTCAAATCAATGAAAAAGAACGGCCCCATCCAAGCACCCAAACAGGAGCTATAAACCCACATAGTACATAACACAGCGAGGAGTACCTATGAAACGACTTACTAGCAAGGTTATCGTGATTACCGGCGGGGGTGGAGTCCTCTGCGGCGCCATTGCAGAGGGCCTTGCCCGGGAAGGGGCTCAAGTGGCTCTGTTAAACCGTACCTTTGAAAAGGCCGAGGCCGTGGCCAATCGGATACGGGCACAGGGAGGGCAAGCCCTGCCTATCGCCTGTGATGTCCTTTCCAAAGCCCACTGTGAAGAGGCCCGAAAAAAAGTGATAGACGCCTTTGGGCCCTGCGATATCCTTATAAATGGGGCGGGTGGGAACGACCCCCGGGGAAGTACGGCCCGAGAAACCTGGGAAGCCGGCGACCTAGAAAAGGATGGCAGTGCCGCAGCGGGGAGTTTTTTCTCCCTCGATCCCGAAGGGATTGAGGCGGTGTACAAGCTTAATTTCATGGGTACCTTTATTCCTACCCAGGTCTTCGCCCGGGACATGATCGGAAGGGCCGGCTGTTCTATTATCAATATTTCCTCCATGGGGGCCTTTGCCCCAATGACCAAAGGCCTCGCCTACTGCGCCGCCAAGGCGGCTATCAATAACCTGACGCAATGGCTCGCCGTTCATTTTGCCCCCGCGGGAATCCGGGTAAACGCCATTGCCCCCGGATTTTTCTCCACCGAACAAAACAAACACCTCCTGTGGAATCCCGATGGCAGCCCCACAACCCGAACCGGCAAGATCATTACCCATACCCCAATGGGACGCCTTGGTAAGCCGGAAGACCTCATCGGGGCAGCCCTCTGGCTCTGCGACGAGGGGGCTTCTGGTTTTGTAACCGGTGCGGTGATTCCTGTGGATGGGGGGTTCATGGCCTATTCGGGGGTATAAAAAAGAGCCCGGCACATGCCGGGTCTTTTTTTAAGGAAGGTGCCCTATGTTGATGGATGGAACGATATAGGTCCGGCTTTGTGTCGCCGAGTATCGATGGGGCGCAGGGCGCACCCGTTACCCTTCCTTCCCTGCGGAAGGGCACCGCCGGCCAGAGGACCAGAAGGTAGCTCACTTTTTTATGGCGTGAATATGTGGGAAAGGGGTATTCTCCGGCGGCTCCCCCTTCTGCGAGGGGGGCCACCAGCCAGAGGCCAGACAACACCCCTCTTCTGCGAGGGGCACCCAGAGGTCGCCCCTTCAAAGAGAAACCTATTTTTTGGAAACGTGAAAATGTTGCCGTAGTTCTTCGTGGAAGGGAAGCGCAAAGATTGCATCCCAGACCTTCTGCACCTGTTCATAGGAACGGGTCCGGGGATCTCGAATAAGGATTTCCTCCAGCACCCGTCGATCGCCGGTGGTAAAGGCTTCCAGGGCCCATTCCATTCGCAGAATGCGGGGCATAAGGTACATGGTAATGATACGACGAGGAAGGGCCGGTTCAATCGGTTCGCGGTGGATTCCGGACCTTTCGACCATCACCGGTATTTCCACCACCACATCATCGGGAATTCCCTGAATGGTTCCTTCGTTAGGAAGATTGAGGACAAGCCGCTGGGCTTTTTCCGTTTCTCGCCCCAGAATAAAGAGGATTTGCTGCTCGCCACTTAAGGCTTCCCTGGGGAAGATATCGGGCCACCGTTCCGTGACCCGTATAGAGGAATCAGAACGAACCTCCTGGGCAATCCGAAGCAACCGCTCTTTTGCGGCCCGGAGCCCTCGATGAAGTTTTGGTCGCTCAATCTCATTATCGATGCTTCCAAAAGATCCAAACCACTTCTTTTTTGTTTTAAGATTATAGTTATACTTCCAGCTTCCATTACGACAGGTATCCCCGATAGGAAGGAGCCCATAAAACTGATACATGTCCATCACGGCGGGACTCATCTGAATATCCCAGGGACCGGTAGATCGCCAGGAAGGGAGCTTTTCCTGGATCCATCGGTCCAGCAGAGGGTAGGCATTCTTCCCCTGATACATGAAACGATTAAGCCAGATCCCGTGATTCACCCCCGCGACCTGCCAGTCCACTTCCTCAAAGGGGAGCCCCAGGGCCCGGCAAACCTCCTGGACCCCTCCATGACCATGGCAGAAACCAATGGTTTCCACCGGCGAAGAGCGGCGCAACAGTTGGGTAATCTCAAAAACGGGGTTCCCCGTCTGAAGGATAACGCCCCGGGGGCTTTTTTGCTCCATGGCTCGAGCCACCGATAGGGCTACCTTGAGATCGTAATAACTACACAGGGCATAGGTGTAGGTGGATACCATGTTGAATTCCTGGGCATCCACCCCCCGATAGTAGCCGTGTTTTTCCCCCACCGCCACTAATTTTTCCCAGGAAGTAAAACCATCATGCTCTTTCGTGGTGGGATAGGCGAGAACCGTATTTATCACATAGGACGCCCCTTCCACCGCTTCTTCCAAGGAAAGGGTCCTAGTGATAGTGATCGGTGCATCCAGTTCGTCACAGTAGCGCCGGGCCAGAACAAAGGCCGCCTCAAGTCGCGCCTCGTTTATGTCCATGAGACAGATCTCAGGCTTTTTCGAGGCGAGTTCCGGCGTTTTTGCCAGGTCTCCAATCAACTTAAGCGCATAGCGCACACTACCCGCTCCAATGATGCTCAGTTTCATCTTACTTCCTCCCTTTCCCTGCTATCTCCTCTGGTGTGTACAACATCTCCCGGCGGACAGGAACCGCAGACAAAAACGCAGTCCCCCTCCCCTTGAGACCACCTCTGGGTTTTCAGGGACATTGGCCCTTAGCACCGCCCTTCAGGGGCTCCTACGGGCATTGTATGTGAATGAGCCTCCCTTCAGGGGCTCCGAGTTCCTGGGCCCGATTCCCCGGGGAAGCAAAACCTACATAAATTTCGATAGTTCCCTTTGGCAACACCCTATGGCCTTCAGGGTCAATACAGGCAAGCTGTTCAAAGGGAATCTGGTACCGCACCTCTTTTTGTTCACCCTGAGCAAGGGTACACCGCTTAAAAGCCACCAGGGACCAGCGGGGAACCGGGAAGGGGGCATCACTCCAGTGATAGTACACCTGGAGCACCTCCTCCCCCGCCAGGGGCCCTTCATTCTTGACAGAAACAGCAAGATCCAGTTCTTTTCGGCCATCGCCGGACCACGCGGCCTGCAGCTTTTGTATACCCATCCTGGTATAACTTAACCCAAAGCCAAAGGGATACAGGGGACTTTCTTCCATGTATCGATAGGTTCTGCCCCGCATGGAATAATCTTCAAAGGGGGGAAGCTGATGTACCGAGCGCGGGAAAGTTACGGGAAGCTTGCCAGAAGGGTTTGTTTTTCCAAAGAGGACCCGGGCTACCGCATCGCCCCCCGCCTGTCCGGGATACCAGGCCATAAGAATCGCATCGGCCAGTTCGTGAAGCTCCGGAGAACAAATAGGAGCCCCCCCCAGGAGAACCACCACCAGGGGTTTTCCCCCTTCTTTCAGGCGCCGTAAGTAATTGAGTTGCTCTTCGCTAAGATTAAGGTCTTCAAAATCGCCATAGGTGGGCGAAAGGATGGCATCCCCCTCTTCCCCCTCTACACTGATATCCCGCCCCATCACCGCAATGGTGACATCGGCGTACTTGGTGACCCCGCTGGCCCAGTCATTGGGGTTAATCCGTTTTTCCGCCAGGGGACACCCCTTCTTGTAGCAAACCGTAATTTCAGGGCCCGCCGCTTCCACAATACCTTCCAGTACAGTCTTGAGCTTTGAGGAAACCCCCGCATAGTTACCCAGGAGGGCATCGATATTGGTGGCATTAGGACCGGTAACATAGATATATGAGAGGTTTTCCTTCTTTAAGGGGAGAATCCCATTATTTTTTAGCAGGACCAGGGATTTTTCTGCCGCCTCTAACGCCAGCTTCCCATGGACATTCCAATCGATCTGGGAAAGGCTAATCTTCTGATAGGGTCCATCGTCATGGATAAGGCCCAATTTATCAAGGGTAGTAAGAAGCCGGCCAACCGCCCGATCAATATCCTCCTCGCTGATATACCCCTTTTCCAGGGCCTCCGCCAGGGATCGATAGGCATCGCCACAGTTTAGGTCACAGCCGGTTTTAAGAGCCAGGGCGATCGATTCAAGCACATCGGCGGTTACCCTGTGGTTCTTATGGAAATCACAAATCGCCCAGCAATCGGATACGACGTGGCCGGTAAATCCCCATTCCCCCCGGAGCTTTTTCTGCAAAAGGAAGGGACTCCCACAGGCGGGTTCCCCATTCACCCGGTTATAGGCCCCCATGACGCTTTCCACCCCTGCTTGGACCAGGGCTTTAAAGGCGGGGAGGTAGGTTTCTTCCAGATCCTTTGGGCTTACCCGGGCGTCAAAGGTATGCCGTAACCCTTCAGGGCCGGAGTGGACCGCATAGTGCTTGGCACAGGCTGCGGCCCTGAGGTAATAGGGATCATCCCCCTGGATACCCCGTACAAAGGAGGTTCCTAACTGGCTTGTCAGGTAGGGGTCCTCCCCATAGGTCTCCTGCCCCCGTCCCCAGCGGGGATCCCGAAAGATGTTGATGTTGGGGGCCCAAAAGGTAAGTCCCCGATGGTATCTATCTGCCTGATGTTTTCCCACGGCGTTGAACTTTGCCCGGGCTTCCAGGGAAATCGCCGTGGCCACCCGATGCACCAGGTCGGGATCAAAGGTGGCCCCCAGGGCTATAGCCTGGGGAAAAACCGTGGACTCCCCGTTGTTTGCCACCCCGTGGAGAGCCTCGTTCCACCAGTTGTAATCGGGGATTCCCAGGCGGGGAATCCCCCGCGCTCGGTGGATCATGAGCCCCATCTTTTCTTCGAGACTCATCTCACGGATCAACGCCTGTATCCGTTCTTGATGGTTCTGAGAGCCTTCTGTCTGTTTTGTCATGGAATAACTCCTTCTCTTCTTCCGCAAAGCGGAAGGGCACTCTTTGGGCTTTTTCCCCTCAGGGGATAATTTTTAGGAGCGCCTTTTTAGCATAGTTTTTTATTTTTCTTTTTGCTATCGGACATTTTTCTGATAGGAACCTAAAAAGGCCCCGCTGAATCGAATTACCTTCCGTCGCGCACCCTTTCTGTCATTGTTAATAAATGGGCCGCCCCTTTTCATCGGGGATGCCACTTTTTCGGTAGAAAAAGCTGTTAATCACATCCCGCCATTGCCGGGCATTTTCCTCCTGCTGCACAAAACGTTGCTGTACTTCGGTAAAGACAACCGGATCAACAGAGCCTTCTAAACGGTTCCACTCTTCCTGAAGGGCCCGCATTTCCTCATAACCTTCAAAGTGGGCATCGTAGTAGTTTTGAATGAGGGTCTTGCCGTTTTTCATCACATAGGTATAGGGAAGCCTATGGAAGAACAAAATAAGTTCCTCTGGACAGGTCTCCCGCTTATCATATCTATCCCGCCAGTAGGGGCGATACTGGGTTGTGTACCCCGTACCGGTACTTGTCCTATCAACCCCAATTTCTGTGTGGGTAGCCCGATGGTAGGTTCCCCAGATCGAATATTCATAGCCCTCGGGACTCGGGCCATAATGGGTCCCCGGAGTTACCATCCACCCCAGTCCATAGGGGGTGGTATATTTTTCATAGACCGGCCAGGATTTCTGGAGTATCGCAACCACCCGATTCACCATGGATTCATCATTACTCAGGGTGCGCCGTACCCACTCCTGGGCAATGGTTTGAGCAGAAAGGGTAGGATCCCAGGCAAGGCGCCCAAAGGCATACCAATTGGCCTGGGCAAGCCAGTGGCCTGTCCAATTAGCATCTCGCCCAATGTTTGCCACCGCCGCCATTCCTCCATGGGGCCGGCCCCAGGTAGAACCACTGACAATAGAAGCCACCGTTGCGGGCTTTCCTTCAATATGGGGATCGAAGGAAAGTATCTCCTGCCATTGGGGAGCCAGGTAACAGAGATCGATCTGGTGCCCCGTGTATTCCTGGGTAATCTGCAGTTCGAGGATCTGGTTCGTTTTTTCCATAGTCCCAAACAGGGGCGCCACGGGCTCTCGAACCTGAAAATCCAGGGGACCATTCTTAATCTGGAGGATTACATTATCATCAAAATCCCCATCCAGGGGATGAAAAATATCGTAGGCCGCCCGGGCCCGATCAATGGTTCTATCCCGCCAATCCTGAAGCTTATACACAAAGGCCCGCCAAATAAGCAGCCCCCCATGGGGACGCAGGGCCCGGGCAAGCATATTGGCCCCCTCTGACTGGGAACGACCATAGGTGTGGGGCCCCGGGTTATACTCCGAGTCGGCCTTAACCAGAAAACCCCCAAAATCGGGGATAGCTTTATAAAGGACCGCTGCCCGTTCTTGCCACCATCGTTGCACCCGTTCTTCCAGAGGGTCCGCCGTATCGAGACCTCCCACAATGACGGGGCTCATGAAATTAACGCTTAGATACAACCGCACCCCATAGGGGCGGAACAGTTGAGCCAAACGGACCAGATCCGGCAGGTATTCTCCGGTGAGCAGAAAGGGCGCCCGCTCTTTTACATTCACATTGTTGATGACCACCCCGTTTATTCCTATCGATGCAAGAAGGCGGGCATAGTCGGTTAATCGATCCGTATCATCGGTGATCTTGTTATTTTCAAAGAAAATAGAACGCCCCGCATATCCCCGTTCTACAGAACCATCCAGGTTATCCCAGTGGTTAAGTATTCGCAGGGGATTTCGGGGTTCTTCGATAAGGGTAAGGGTAGTATACGAGATCCCCTGTTGCAGGAGCGAAAAGAGGCGAAACACCCCATACACGAGGCCTTTGGGGTCCTTAGCCCCAACGACCAAGCCCTTCTCCGGGGAGACATATCTAATCATAAAAGCTTCAGGATACTTTGGAAGAGGAACTCCCTCCAAAAGCTTCTGGACCTCGGGCCACGAAAAAAGGCCAAGAGAGAGGGTCCGATTGCCAGATTTCGGGACCTTGGTAAGGGAATACTCAAAAAAGCGGGAAAAAAAGTTTCCCACCTCTTTGGTCAGCACCCGGCCTGTTTCTGTGTTTTCCAACGAAGGATCGATAGCATAAAAGGCTATGTCTTTCTGAATTTGTTCCCGGAAAATCGTATAGCTACCCTTTTTAAGATAGGGATTTTCATAATCAAGCCAGCACCGAGAATAGGTATTCATCTTTCATTCCTCCACGTCCTGTAGGGACCAACACAGTTAACTTAAAGATCCCCATTTTACCACAACCTTCTTCCACCAGGTTTGTTCACCTGTTCACCTACAGAATAGGTATAAACCTTAGCAAACAAAATTCTATTACCGCTATCCTCCGCGGGCTTTCATTTTTTCCGGGGATATTCCTTTGAAAGGGCTTCCCACAGGCCATACATGTAGGCCGATCCCAGGGCCTGGTCGTATAGCCCATACCCCGGCATAGAAATTTCTCCCCAGATAGCCCTGCCATGGTCCGGTCGCATACAGCCGTCGTAACCGCTGTCATAGAGGGTTTTCATGATCCGATACATATCCAGGTCCCCATCGCAAGAGAGATGGGAAGTCTCGTCAAATTTTCCTGGACCAATAAATTTAAGATTACGGACATGTACAAAGTGAATCCGGTCTTTTAGTTCTTGAATAATCTGGATTACATTGTTAGCCGGATTGGCGCCGAGGGAACCGGTACACACCGTCACTCCATTCGAAGGACTCGGAACTGCCGCGAGGATCCGCTTCAGGTTAGCCAGATTTGTGACAATCCGGGGTATCCCAAAAAGTCCCCATGGAGGATCATCGGGATGAACCGCGAGTTTTATATCGTATCGCTCACACACAGGGGTAATCGCTTTTAAAAAGTACACCAGGTTATTAAAAAGGGTCTCCTCTGAACAATCATGATAATACGTCAGGAGTTCCCGCACCCGTGCAAGCCGTTCCGGTTCCCAGCCAGGCAGAATAAAACCGTTCGCCTGTTTCGAAAGCCAATCAAACAACTTCTCCGGCCCCAGTTCTTTTACAAGCTCATCGTCGTAGGAAAGCACCGCCGTTCCGTCGGGACGGGGTTTTGCCAGGGTCGCCCGCACCCAATCGAAGACGGGCATAAAGTTATACACCACCAGGCGTATTCCCTCTTCTCCAAGGGCAACCAGGGTCTTTTGGTAGTTTTCAATATACCTGTCCCGATCCCGGAAACCGGCCTTTATAGATTCATGAACATTGACACTTTCTATCCCTAAAAGGGAAAGGCCCGAACGTTCTATGGTTTCTTTAAGGGCCCGAATTTCATCCCTATGCCACTCTTCCCCGGCGGGTTTCCCATAGAGGGTACTAATAATGCCGGTTACATGCGGAAGCTGTCGAATCTTATCCAGGGTTACCGAATCGTATTCTTTGCCAAACCAACGGAAGGTAATATTCATGGATACTAGTATATTAGTACACCTTGAAAATTGTCAAGATAGAAAGTTCCATTCTATGGAAAACTGTACGCTCAATGAATAAAAACGTTCGCTCTTTTTCTATCAAATTCAAAAAGAAAAACTTTCTATTCTCATATCTCATACAAAAAAAACAAAAAGGGACCGCCCCCACAAGAGCGGTCTCTTAAAAAACGCGTCTTAATTTTTATGTTTCACGTTTTGATATTCCAGCGAGTTACTTCTTTGTAGCCGCGGCTTTCTTCATTTCTTCCAGCTTCGCCCTCCGCTCATCGATAATGGCCTGACCACCCGAGCTCAGGTAATCTTTCATACCCGCATCAAAGACCTTATCAAAATCACTGACCTTAGCTACTACCGACTGCACAAGGAGGTTATTCCGCTTTTCAGCCAATGCGGGTCCCATACCCTGTTCGGACTTGATTTCGCCAACCCGGAATACGGGAAGCAGCCGTACATCTGTAATCTGGGTTTTGTAGGCCCGCTCGATATATTTGGGATCCACCCCACCGTACCCAAGGGCCATCGATTTAGCCGTTAAAGTGGGATCACCCAAATCAAATCCGTTGAGCGTGATCGTATAGTCGATATTATAGAGGGAGTTGACTTTCTTATCCCCCTCTGGGTTAGGTAAGAGTTTTACTGTTCCATCTGGGAGCACCTCATGGTGTACGCCCTTTTCTCCAATAGCTAGGAATTTCCGGTTTTCCAATTTACTAATCCAGTTCAAATAAATCAAAGAAGCTAAGGGTTCCTTGTTCTTAGCGGTAAAGAAGACCTTCCGGTCTACCGCAGGACCGAGATACTTGCGATACTTCCCTGCATCATTCTTGAAGGTATCAATCGCAATGTAAGCCGCTTCAGGGCCAACAAGCTTCTGGAGACTCCCATGGATTCCCTTTTCCCCATCCCGGTAAGGAAGATCCCAGTTCTGGATAAAGGCGCCTACATATCCTGCTTTAATCAGGTTATCCCCAGTAGGATCACCTACGGGATAAAGGGCAAAGTCTTTCCAGATAAGACCTTCGTTGTACCACTTGTTCACTACCCGTACGGCTTCCTTATAGCGAGGCCACAGGAGGCGGCGATCATCAAACCCATAAATATAGAGGGTTTCATCGGTGGTTTTTTCGGGAACGAAAGAGTCCGCCAGAGCCGAAATATACCACCCCACATCTACCGTCAGGAAGAAGGGGATCATCTTATCCTTGTCTTTCCCCAGAAGTTTTTCCGCATTGTCCCGGAAGGCCCGCAGGGTCTTTTCGAATTCGGCGAGGGTTTTGGGTTCAGGCAGATTGAGCTTCTTAAGCCAGTCTTCCCGAATAAAGGTAGTGGTGCGGGTATTGGGCTTGCGGATCGCTTCAATGGCCCACAATTGCTTGGTTACCGGATCCTGATCAAAGTAGATGTTTGCATCGCCCAGAAGATCCCACAGATCTTTGAGATATGGTTTATACTTTTCCAGATAGGGATTAAGGTCCATTACACCACCCATGTTGGCATAGGTCTGAATGGTAGGATAGTCGTAGGTAACACAAATATCTGGCGCTTCCCCCGCCGCAAGCAGGTTGTTCAGCACCTGGACCTCGGTCCACCGCGGTACGGGCTTAAAGATCACCTTAATGTTATGATCCCGAAGCACCCCTTCCTGAATAAACCGGGCAAAGAAGTTATTCTCCGGCGCTACCCCGGTACCTCGATCATAGACTTCCACCGTAATAGTCCGCGTGGTAGTAAAACGGCCATTCACAAAGCCGGGGTCATCGGGGATTTTACTACCTGCAGTAGCCCCCTTATCTGCCTGGCCTTCAGCGACCACCAGGGTAACCGCCACGAGGAGACTCAATAATACCAATAAAGCCTTCTTCATAGCTTTATCCTCCTTGTTTATGATAACCACCCCTTACGGAGTGGCTAGGATCCTTCTTAAAAAGCGCTCCCCTTCTCCCCCCGAGAAGGAGCCTCTTAAGACCCGCAATTTTTGCATGGGCCGTACACACAGGTTAGGGGTACCCTCATTATTCTTTAATAGCCCCAAGGGTAACTCCCTGGATAAAGTAACGCTGCAACCAGGGATACACGAGCAATATGGGAATCGTGGCAATCATAATTGCCGCCGCCTTCAGGGTTTCACTAAGACCGGGCTGGGTAAATCCTTCCTGGGAATAGGTTTCGATACTGGATACCGCATTAATCAGGTTGTACAGTAACAATTGAATCGGCCAGTATTCCCGCTTATTCATGAACATGAGGGCATCGGAAAACCCGTTCCAGCGGCCTACCGCATAAAACAGGGCCAGGGTCGCAATAACCGGAGTAGAAAGGGGAAGGTACACACTGGTAAGAATCTTGGTAGGGCTTGCCCCATCGATTTCTGCGGATTCTCTTAAACTATCAGGAATGGTATACAGATAGTTCCGCATAAGGATCATGTTAAAGACGCTTAAACAGTAGGGAACAATCAATACCAGAGGATGATTTAAGAGGCGCAGATCCTTAAGAAGAAGATACATCGGAATGGTCCCCGCGCTAAAATACATGGTAAAAAGAATATAGGTGCTAAAGAATTTCCTCCCCTTCAGCTTATCATAGGTTAAGGGGTAGGCGCATATGGTGGTCATGAACAACGAAAGGAAGGTCCCCGCCACCGTAATAATCGCCGTCCACACCATGGCCCAGGTGTACTTGCTATCTCCCAACACCAGTTTATAGGCTTCAATATTAAATCCCTTTGGCCAGAGGGTTACCTCATTCCGGATAAGATATTCCGCCGAACTCAAAGAGCGGGCTAGAAGATTTATCATGGGAAGGATACAAACAACGATAACCCCTAAACAAATCGCTACCAGTATGTAATCTAAATATTTTGATTCTCTCGACTTAACCATGGCACTCCCCCATTACACAATGCCCCGTTCGCCAAACTTTTTGGCGAGCTTATCCGCCAGAAGCAAGAAACTTACACTTACCACCGATTGGAACAATCCTACCGCCGTAGTTAGGGAGAACTGGAGCCCCCGTACCCCATAGTTATATACAAAGATAGAAATTACATCGGACACATCTTTTACCAGGGGATTCCGGAGGGCAAAGGGCCGATCAAAATCACTTCCCAGGATCCTTCCTAACGAAAGAATGAGGAGCACAATAATAGTGGAACGAATACCCGGCAACGTTACATGCCAGATTCGCCGGAGACGGCCCGCCCCATCGATGGCGGCCGCTTCATAGAGTTCCGGATTGATACTCGTAATAGCCGCAAGATATATAATCGTATTCCATCCCACACTTTGCCAGATTCCCAATACCACGTAGGTTCCCACCCAGTGACCCGGCTGGTTCAGGAACGGAATAGGCTGAATCCCCATCTTTTGCAACCAAATATTGATAAGACCGCTTGTGGGAGCAAGCAACTGAAGGGCCATTCCTGCAATGATAACCCAGGAGAGGAAGTGGGGCATATACGCAATCGTTTGCGTTACCCGCTTAAACCGTTTATAGGGAAGCTCGTTCAGAATAAGGGCCAGAATAATAGGAGCGGGGAAGCCCATCACCAGGTCGAGCAAGTTGAGCATCAGGGTATTCCGCAGGGCATTGAGAAAGTCCCGGTTTGCAAAGGCCTTAATAAAATATTCAAACCCATAGTTTCCCGCCCAGGGCATCTCCCAGGGACTCCTCACGATGCTGTAGTTTTTAAAGGCAATCTGGATATAGGTCATTGGTATATACCGAAAGATGAAAAAATATACCAATGGCAACGACAGCATCGCATACAGGGACCAATACCGTCGCCAGTACTGCTCCCGCCTTCTCAATTTAATTGTCCGTTGTGTTCCATCCATGGATACTAGTATATTAGCATATCTTTTATCCTGTCAACCAATTTTTACAGGTTTTTCTTGTAATTTTACATCTTGTACAGGGAGCAGGAAGTTCTCATAATACCCTAACGAGGTGTCGACATGAGCATATCCACCAAAACCGGCGATAACGGGACCACAAGCCTGTGGTCGGGTGAACGGGTACCCAAAGATTCCCTTCGTGTAGAAAGTTACGGTACCATAGACGAACTCAATTCCTTTCTGGGAGATGCCCGCCATATGGTGCACACCCTTCGCATACAGGGTCTTATCGAGACCATACAGGAGGACCTCTTCAGGGTGGCCGGCTCTTTGGCAACCTCCACGCCAGGAGCCTATATATACCCCGTGACGGATGAGGATGTGGAACGCCTTACCAGTTTGGTTCACCAATTAGAAGCAGAAATTCCCCTTAAAGGCTTTGTGATTCCCGGGGCCACCCCTGCCTCTGCCCGGCTCGACATATGCCGCAGCATCTGCCGACGGGCAGAACGGCGCATCGTTGCCCTGTCTCATACCGAAGCAGTGGACGGCCCAACCCTGCGGTATGTGAACCGTCTTTCGGACTTACTTTTCATGATGGCCCGGTACGAAGAAGCCCAGGAAGGGAAGATCCGCTATAAGGAGTGGCCTGCTTCCAGAACATAAGACTGACATGACCGCTGCCTTTTCGGGACCCGCGGGATAAAAAGATATTCACCCATATTTTTCATAGGAGCTTGTATGAATCAGAAATACCTTTGGAACGATGGCTGGGAATTTGCAAAAACGCCCCTGGGGGGTACCTCCTGGGAAGGGCTTCCCTTTTCTCCTGTAGAAATTCCCCACGATTGGCTTATCGAGGATAGCACAAAACTTTACGAAGACAGTATTGGCTGGTATCGGAAACGTTTTTCCTTAGATCGCGATGAAAACAGCCATGTGGCCCTTTATTTTGAAGGGGTTTACATGGATAGCACCCTCTACGTGAATGGCCTTGAGGCAGGTCAGTGGAAATACGGGTATTCCTCCTTTGAACACGAGATTACTCCCTTCCTTAAAAAAGGAACCAATGAGGTAATCCTTAAGGTAGTGCATCAAAGTCCCAATAGCCGCTGGTATTCTGGCGCAGGGATATACCGGGATGTATACCTCATGACTCGAGGACAGGCCTATATTCCCACCCATGGGATATATGTGACGGTACGCCAGATTCAGGGAGAATGGCTTGTAGAAATTGAAACCGAACTGGTGCAGGGGAATCCTGCCTGGGAAGCAACAAAAACAAAACAGGAAGAAACCGCCATCTTTGCAGAAAGAGAAGGGTCCCCTCAGTCAAACCTGGAACTGGAACATCGACTCTCGTATCAGGGAAAGTGTATTGCTACCAGCAAACGGCCCCTCCTGCCCCTGATGAATCGGGATACCCAACAATTCCGGGTCCAGAATCCCCTTCTCTGGAGCCCCGATACTCCCCACCTGTATACCCTGGAAACGCGCCTATTAGATAGTACCGGCCAGTGTATCGAAGTACAGCGAAATTCCATCGGTTTCCGAACTTTGAACTTTGACCCCGAAAAAGGGCTTTTTGTAAACGGGGTTCCCTTAAAACTCCATGGTACCTGCGAACACCATGACCTGGGCGCTCTGGGGGCAGCCTTTAATAAAGAAGCTATGCGGTATCGCCTGGGCCTCCTTAAAAAGATGGGGGTAAACGCCATCCGGACTGCCCACAACATGTGTGCCCCGGCCCTGATGGACCTGGCCGATGAAATGGGCTTTTTTATCCTTTCAGAAGCCTTTGACATGTGGGAACGCCCCAAAACTTCCTACGACTACGCCCGGTTTTTCCCTCAGTGGTACGCAAAAGACGTGGCAAGCTGGATTCGCCGGGATCGGAACCATCCGAGTCTTTTGATGTGGAGTATCGGTAATGAAATTTACGATACCCACGCAGACCAACGGGGACAGGAACTCACCTGGCTCTTGTTACAGGAGGTTCGCCGTCACGATCCCAAAGGGAATGCGCCGGTTACCATTGGTTCTAATTTTATGCCCTGGGAAAATGCCCAAAAGTGTGCGGATATTCTTACCTACGCGGGGTATAACTATGCGGAAAAATACTACCAGGAACACCACCGCAGGTACCCCCACTGGGTAATCTATGGCAGTGAAACCGCCTCGGTGGTTCAAAGCAGGGGGGTGTATCACTTCCCCTATGAATGCACCATCCTCGCTGAGGTAGACCAGCAGTGTTCTGCCCTGGGGAATAGCCCCACCAGTTGGGGAGCCCGTTCCCACGAAGCCTGTATCGCCGCTGACCGGGATACGCCCTTTTCCCTGGGGATGTTTATCTGGAGCGGCTTTGATTATATCGGCGAACCCACTCCCTATCACACTAAGAATTCCTACTTTGGGCAGATTGACACGGCCGCCTTTCCTAAAGATTCCTACTATATTTATCAAGCCGCATGGACCGATTACAAAAGGGCACCGATGATCCACATATTCCCCTACTGGGACTGGAATCCGGGACAACTCATCGATGTCCGGGTCTGTTCCAATGCGCCCCGGATTGCCCTGTATTGTAACGGCCGATGTATCGGAACTAAGGATATAGACCACCACCAGGGAACGGATCAGGTAGCCACATGGAAAATCCCCTACGAACCGGGAGAACTGGTAGCCCTGGCATATGATGAAACAGGTCGATGTATCGCAAGGGCCGTCCGTCGTTCCTTTGGGGATCCCGCCCGAATAATCCTTTCTCCTTCTAAACCGTATCTTGAAGCAGACGGCAGAGACCTCCTGTTTGTCACCATCAGCATGGAAGATGCCGCAGGCAACCCTGTAGAAAATGCCAGCAACCGGGTAATGGTGGAAGTGACCGGTGCGGGTCGACTCATCGGACTTGATAATGGGGACAGCACCGATTACGACTCCTACAAAGGCACCAGTCGCCGTCTTTTTAATGGCAAACTTATGGCCCTAGTGGGAGCCACCAAGGAAGTAGGCCCCCTTACCATTAGGGTGCATAGTCCTGGATTAGAGGCGGCCACTATTACCCTTACCGCCGTTCCCTCAGAAAAGCAAGACCTTTGTCATTACAACGTCATAGCACGGAACAGCCCCCGGCCCATTCATACGGGAAATGAAGAGGAAATTCCCCTCAGGAAAATTGAACTACTGCTCTTGGACGGGAACCAGAATCTCACACCTGAGAGTCCAGAGGCTACCCTGGAAGCCCGCCTGTACCCGGCAAACACGAGTTACCAGGACCTTTCCTGGTCGGTGGTTACCGCAAGCGGTATCGAGACCCCCCTGGCCAAGATAGACCCCCAGGGGAACCGGGCCATAGTCCGTCCCCGGGGAGATGGGGAGTTCCGGGTTCGATGTATGAGCACCAACGGGACTAACACGGTGCGCCTTATCTCCCAACTGGAATTTACCGCCCGGGGATTCGGGAACCTCCACAAGGACCCGTACCAGTTCATTTCGGCGGGCCTCTATGATGATTCAAACGGAGACCTGGGGCCGGGTAACGAACAGGGGATTGCCACCGCCCGGGACAGCATGACCATCGTCGGCTACAGGGACCTTGATTTTGGTTCCCACGGTTCAGATACCATTATGTTGCCAATCTTTACGTTGAATGACGAAGCCTATCATCTTGAAGTATGGGATGGACACCCACAAAAACCGGGGAGCACCCTATTGGGGGACCTGGTATACCAGAAAAAGAGCATCTGGAATGTGTATCAGGAAGAAACCTACCGGTTAAAGCGACGCCTTCGGGGACTCCAATCCCTGTATTTTGTTACCACCGCGAAGATGCACATCAAGGGCTTCGTGTTTGAAAAACAGAACCGCACCTTTACCACTATACGCGCTCTGGACTACGACGAACTCTACGGAGATAGTTTCCGCCTTGCCGAACAGGGCATCGAAGAAATAGGCAACAACGTTACCATCACCTTTACGGAGCTTCTTTTTGAGGAAACCCTTCCCCGGTCCATCACCATCTATGGCCGTTCCCGGACCGATAAAAACAGCATTCATCTGCGGTTCAGCGATGGTTTAGAAACAGCGGTTCAACTGGTAGAATTTACCCATACCCAAGACTATGGGGAAGAGACCTTCCCCCTTGCAGAACTGCCGTCAAGTTTTCGGGGGAAAAAGCTAAACCTTTCCTTCGTGTTTTTGCCCGGCTCATCCTTTGACTTCGGCTGGTTCCGCTTTAATCCCTAGGTTGAGGAGGAGGCAAAAGAGGGAGTTAGCCCCCTCCCTCTTTACCCTGACCAAAATATTCAGCATTATATATGTATGAAAACAACGAAGAATCCCAAAACTTTTAAGGAGCGCCTTGGAGATTCAGAACTGGTAGAATCCCTGCGTTCTTCTTTTATTCGCTATGCCCAGATATGGACCACCAGTGATCGCCATATTGCCGAAACTCCTTCTACCCCCGGCCAATGGGATCTGGCCCGACTGCTGGTAAAGGAACTTCAGGAACTCGGTATTCCCGAAGTAACGCTGACGGATCACTGCTATGTGATTAGCCGCTTACCGGCGAGCAAAGGCTACGAAGGAGCCCCCACCATTGGGTTCCTTGCCCATATGGACACGGCAAGCGATGTGTCCGGTAAGGACGTACACCCTATCGTCTGTGAAAACTATCAGGGCGAGCGAATTACCCTTCAGGACGGGGTGGTTCTGGATCCTACCAGCGATGAAGCCCTGGCAGAGCGCATCGGGGATACCATCATCCATACCGATGGGACCACCCTTTTAGGGGCCGATGACAAGGCAGGAATCGCCGAAATCATGACCCTTCTCCGGTACCTTAAAAACCATCCGGAAGTGCCCCATGGGCCCCTCGAAATAGTGTTTTCCCCCGACGAAGAAACCGGCAAGGGGCTCCCCGAGTTCCCCCGGGAACACATGAGGGCCACTGCCTTTTACACCCTCGATGGAGGACCGGCGGGAGAAATAGAGGCCGAATGTTTTACCGCCTACAAGGCGGACGTGTACTTTCACGGCAAGGCGATTCACATAGGGCAGGCCCGAGGGAAACTTGCCAATGCCACCCTCATGGCGGCTACCTACGCCACCCTGTTACCCCGCTCAGAAAGCCCCGAAGCCACCGATGGCTACTACGGGTATTATTGCCCCATCGAAATAAAGGGAGACCTGGAAGAGGCTTCTCTGGAGATTTACCTTCGAGACTTTGATGAAAAGGAAATGGAACGGCGGCTTGGGGCCCTCGAAAGCTTTGCAAAGACCGTGGAAGCCCAATTCCCCGGCGGACGGGTGGAGGTTCGTCCCCAATTCCAGTATCGAAACATGAAACAAAAGATTGATGAACGGCCCGAAGTCCTGGCCCTGCTTATGGAAGCAGCCCGAAAGGCCGGCGTAGAACCCTACTTAAAGCCCATCCGAGGTGGAACCGATGGGTCCCGGCTTACCGAAATGGGCATACCGACCCCCAACATTTACACCGGGGGACACAACTTTCACAGCCGGACCGAATGGGTAAGCCTTTCGGACATGGTCGTGGCAACCCGCACCCTGATAGAACTGGTGCAACTGTGGGCAAAAAAATAGAAGAGGGAAGAGCGGGCCCTCGGCCCAGTACAATATTGTATGTAGAAGGAGTGATCCTATGAAATATGTCTTTTCTGTTCCCGATATGAGTTGCAATCACTGCAAGATGCATATCGAAGCATCATTAAAAGAATGGGGCAAGGCTCAGGCATGGTCCATCGATGTGGCGGGCAAACGGGTAGAAGTGGAATCGGAAGCGCCGGCGGAAGAAATCATTTCGACCATTGCCGATGCGGGATATACGGCTAAACCCATTCAGTAAAAAGGTTACCCCAAAGATTCCCCCACAAAGGGTAATAAAAGAGAAAAACGCCCCGCCCTGGCTATGACCGACCGCATACACAAATCCATGGGTAACGGAGACCACTGCATGGGGAAAAACACCCAACAGACTAATGTCCCTTTGTTTCAGAGGGCCACCGGCCGCTGGGAAGGGCTCTGCCGGGCCATCTGGCGAGCCTTGAGGGAGCCCCATCGTGTCCGCTACACCTCAGGGGAGCATCGGTCACACAACGATATGGCCGATTGGTTAGGTTCTCTGCAAAACACGCTCCGCTCTCGCCAGTGGCAGGGGCCCCTTACACCCATAGAAATTGAAGCGGTGCAAAAGGACCTACTCACTCTCCAGCGAGGTCTCACGGGAAACCGAGATCTGGTGGGTCGCTCATATATGCAGGAAAGGGCCCTACTGGGAAGTTACCTTTTATTCTACTGGTTTATCTCTCGAGCCCAGGTAGAGGGAATGCTCAATATGGTAGAAGCCAGAAAGGCCTGGGAAAACGAAGCTACCTCCGGGAACATACTGAAAACCGTACCCTCCGAGCCGATCCGTATCCTTGATGTGGGTGCTGGCCCCGCACCGGGGAGCATTGCCGTGGCCGATTGGCTTCGGAGCCGGGGCAGTGACACCCCTATCCATATTACCGCCTGTGACCGGAGTTCAGAAGCGGTAGAGATAGGGGCTTTTCTCGCCCAGCAGGCAGGATACACCTACCAGGGGGTTCCCCTCTGGAAAGCAGGAGAGGACCCTCTTCCTCAGGGACAGTATGACGTCGTTTTCCTTGGGCATGTCCTCAATGAACTGTGGCCCGATAGGGAAGATCGCATTGACCGTCGCTTCGCCTTTCTTATGGGGGTACTCTCCCTTTTAAGAGGGGGGGGGCTTCTTATCATCCTAGAACCGGCCACCATGACCAGTAGCCGGGAAGCCCTTGCTCTGCGAGACCGGCTCCTTACCATCGATACCCTGGAGATTTGGGCCCCCTGTTTCTATACCGCTTCCTGCCCAGCCCTCACGGGTTCCAACCAGACCTGCCATAGCCATTTCCGCAGTTTTCTCCCCTCCACTACCCGTCTCCTTGCCCAGCGGCTCGGCCTGAATAAAGACCTGATTAAAACCACGGCCTTTGTGTTTCAAAAAAAGGAACTATTATTGGACGATGGAAAGGACCTTTTTCCCGATACGGTGACTGCTATAAAAAAGGGAGCGACAGGAAAGGAAGCGACGCAAATCCCTGATCCGGGAGCCCCCCCCTTGCCCACTACGACGAAGGATCCCACATTGCTGGGACCCTTCCGCGTTGTTTCAGAACCCATGCTTAACAAGGCAGGCCGAACCCGCTTTATCCTCTGCGGCCCTTCGGGACGGGTAGCGTTTTCCGCAAAACGAGGGGAAGGCTATCCTGCGGAAAAACCGTTCTTTTCTCTTGATCGATCCGACAGCATCCTTATTGTGAATCCAATGCAGCGAGACCAGGGTCTTGCCCTGGGGGCAGAGACGAAAATCCTCAACATAGCAAAAGATAGCATTGCATAAGGAATGGAACCCTCTACCGGTTTTCGAAAATTCGAGAAAGGAAAAAACAGTAAAGGTCCCCCCGGGGTTATTTCTTTCCCGAATGAATCGATATTTCCTTGTTTTTCAAGGTCCCGTCAACCACGGAGGACCAGAGAAGAGATAGTTCAAGAGGCGTGAGGGTTTGAAATACCCGGTCCTTTAATTTCTGATAAATCTCTGCGCCCCGTTTTCCTTCCTCATAGGCGGCCTTATATTTTGCAGGCAAGACCTGGGGAATTTTTTCTTCTATTTTTTCTTCCACCCGTTTTTCGAATTCTTCTTGAACATCTTTGTAGGCTGCATAAATACAGCGGCTATACTCGAGACAGAGACGGTCAAAGTTAGGGATCGCCTCGATGCATTCCACAAGGCGCCCCAGGGAAGCAATGGCGGCTCCGTAGTTCTGGGTTATCCGAAACAGGTTCGCCGTATCCTGGGCAAGTTTGATACAATCCTCATTTTCTAACACCTCGTTTTTCCCATGGAGGCTTACGGTAATTCGAAATTTGGGGATAACCTTAAAGATCTTCATTAAAAGATGCATAAGGGAGATAAAAATCCCATCTTTCCATGCCCCGTTGTCGATGGCTTTATACAGGCTCTGGAATTGCTCTTCGTACAGCAGGCGGTTCATATCCTGACTCGTAAACAGCACCTCGTGGACCGCCACCGAAATACCTTTAAAACTGATCCAGCCGGAGTCAAAGAATTTTACCTCGACCTTAGAAAAGAAGGGATGGGGGGAAACTTTCATCTCGGAGACAAAACTGCTGTAGACGGTTCTACTCACAATAATACAGGAACGGGTACTGGATAGCTCATTTGCCCGACCCTGAAGCCGGGCCGCCGTATTGATAACGCCGCCGGAAAGATCCCCATCCTTGGTGATAATAAAGGGGGTAAATTTCTTACCCCCCGCAATGCCCGCAGAAACATGCATTTCTTCCAGGATCACACTGTTACCGGTCCGCAATGCATCATCACCCTTAAAATGGATGGTTCGCTGCTTAGAAAAGGCTTGAATCACCAGGAGGGTAACCGCCAGGACATCCGCCGCGGAAGCCCCCACCAGTACCATTTCGTCCCCCTGGCGTCGCTGGAACACCACATTATACTTTTTGGCAATATTCAAAAGATCTACCTGAATCAGGTCGTCCAGCATCTGCAACATGGAAAGGTTATTCTTATTTTTTTCACAAAACCGTGTATACCCATGGAGATCCAGAATCCCCACATAGATATCAGAAATAGTCAGGTTCCGTTTTAAGTCCCCGCACTGCTTAAATTCGGGATGGGGAACCACCACCTCTTTCCATATCTTGGGATACTGTTCAGGATCGATATCCCGAAAGAAGCCCCACTGGAGTTTTTGAATAAGCTTAAAAATGCGGGGGATTACCGCCATAAAACGGTTATCCCGGGGGAGTTTTTCCACCAGTTCCATGAGTTGGGAAAAACTGGTTACCTCTTCATTGACCACAAGCTCCGCAAGAAAGGCATACAGTTCCGTTGCAGCGGTACTACTGGTGTAATCGCTCAAACTTTTCATATGGAAGAACTCCATTTTTCTATGAATCGTTGTAAGATTTCTCTAAATTTTCGGCATTCTTCCTGGAAAACTCCAATAAAAGGATTATCCTCAAGTCGCCCCAGCACCGCCTCCATCTCCTCTTTGTTCCGGTAGGTAATCGCCCGGAAGGGATCGGTATAATCCTTTTCCCTGCTGTGGCGCACCTCGTTTTCCATCCACTGGGAAAGGGCGTATACCTTTTTTAGTTCCTCCACAAGCGGCGCTGGCTGAAGGGTACTTTCCTGCATCCACGAAGCCATAAGACCTCGTTCAAAAAGGATGCATACCAGTTGCTGAGCATGGGATAGACGATCCTCCGGATACCGACGGAACCATTCTTCGTAGGTGGCATGGATTTCATCCCAGGAACAGATCCGGCCTTCGCGAATCGCCTGCCGCAAGGCATCGACCCGCGAGGCGGGTACCAGCTGTCCTCCGAAGTTCTCCCAGGCAGCAGGGGAAGACAGCTCCGCCGAGGCACCTCCACCTGTTGAGGCAACCTTCGATAAGGCGGCCACCAGGAAGAAGTTGTTCCCCGTTGTCTCTCCACTTTCACTGTTCAAAGTGAGGTTTTTTGTCTCGAAGATCCTGCGGGCGGCTTCTTTCACCGCAGGCGGTTCCGACAGGACGAGGGTTTTTATACAATAATACCGGAGCATGTCCCGGTAGGCTTCATAGGCCTGCCGAACCTTGAGAATACGACAGGGCCGACTGCTCCGCTCAAGCCCTTCTCCCAACACGTCGAGACTATCCACCACGGCCGGTTCCTCGAGCAAAAGACGCCGGCCCAGGGCACGGAGTTCTTCGTCCGTGGACAGGGAACCTCCTTTTGCGGTCCCTCCCCTTTCAGGACGGGGACTGTCTTTCCCCTGGGCTGCACGGTAGGCCCGGCCTACCCAGAGCTCTAATAACTCCATGGCGTTCAGAATTTCAGAGGCCGTGTCAGGGGCGAGGTACTCAGTCTCAATCCGTTGCACCGGGGTTACCCGCTTATCCCGCATCCGAAATTTCCAACTGTTTCGCTCCAGGGCATAGAGGTTGTACATCCAGTAATAGGCGGGCATTACCTCAAGCTCATCCCGGAAAACATTATTGTTTACCAGACTAAAGGGTAAGGGGATATGGAGTTCATAGGGATAGGAGCCCTTTGCGATAATGATAAACGACGCAAATCGACTGGGGTGTTTCAGGCTTACACAGAGGCCCGGCCAGAACCCCCGCCCGGCCCGGAGTTCCCCATCGTTGGCACGGCTATTATGGTTTGAACCAATGGTGGCCCCCGCCGCAATGTTTGATTGTCCCTGCACAAGGCTTGCAATTAAAAAGGAATTATTGTGATGCTGCTCATGGAAGGGGAAAATAAGGTTATTAAGAATTTCACAGCACGACACGGTAGAATTGTCGCCAAGGACGGAGTGGATAAGCCGGGCCCCATATTTCAATGCCGAGTTTCGACCCATCACGAAACGGACCGCCTTGCACCCATAAAAGACCCGACAGCCATAGCCCACAATACCGTTCACCAATTCCACGCCCTCACCTATCTGGCTGGGCTCTGCCTCGCTGGAAAGGATGGAAAGGTTCTTCAGTTTATTGGCTCCCTTAATATAGGCGCAGGAACCAATGTACACGTCCTTGATTATTCTACAACTTTTAATAACCGTGGCCGGCCCCACCATTCCATACCGCCCCCGGGGGGCCCCATACTGGGCCTGGGTAATTTCTGCAAGACGCTGGACCAGTCTTGCATCGTCCCGGTAGCTCGCCCACAGATAGGCATCGGCGGGGATAAGGTCCTCAAAGGGAAGGATGGAGCGCCCCCCGGCTTCGTTCATCACATCGATCCAGATCCGAACCGATTCCTCTTCTCCGTCCGTCAGGATCCCATTCCCAAACTTAGCATGGTTGGTACACTGCATCTCATCGATCCGGGAAAGGATCACCGTGTCTCCGATAATGTAATGAGAAAGGTACCTGACATCCTGGATAGCGCAGTTATCCCCAATATCGCAGGAAATAATCGTACTATTGCGAATCCCCGTAGGGATTCGAAAATCATGATGCTGGATAAGAAGCCGTTCCAGCTTACCCAAACGAACGAGTCCATAAAACTGAGAATCCCTGATAAGGCGTGCATCAAAGGGATCGGAAACCAGAAGGTTATCCCAATTGGAGCAATAGTTATTGTTCTTTACAAGAATTTCTATTTCCGAAGCTTCAAGGCCCCGCCAATGTTTATTTTCTGCCTGAACCTGTTTATTCCTGAGCCAGTACTCATCTTTTCCTGCAGGGACGAATTCGGGTGGAATAAAATCGTATCCATAGCGATCAATAGGGAAATAGTGTACTTCTTTCATATTCGTTCCCCTGTTTCACTTGACAAGAGTTCCCCAATGGGGTCTAAATAGGGCCCATGGAACAAAAAAACATATCCCAAAAACTACTCCCCCGTATTACGGGGGTCATCAGGGCCGCCCTAAAACCAAGTCTGAGTACTATCCGTTTCTTAATAAGCATCACGGTACCTGTTTCTTTTGGGGTTTTTATTCTGGACATAACCGGTATTCTGTCGGTCATTGCGGTTTTTTTCAATCCCCTCATGCAATTCCTGGGACTGCCCGGAGAAAGTGGGCTGGTGTTCGTAAGTTCCATTCTCTTGAACATCTACTCTGCCATTGCGGTCATGGGGACGTTACATCTAAACCTACGGGAAGTAACCTTACTGGCCGTCATGTGTCTTATTGCCCACAGCATCATTGTAGAAACCATGGTGATGAAAAAAACGGGTTCCTCTATTACCAAAATGGTGCTACTCAGAATCGGCGTGGCCCTTTTTGCTGCCTGGATTCTACACTGGATCCTCCCCGTTGATATGGCAAAGATTCATCCTTTTGCAGAAACAGGAAGTCCGCAGGGGCCTTTTTCGTGGTCCCAGCTTCCCCTCCTTCTTAAGGGCTGGTTTTTTCAGAACCTTCGCCTCATCATCAAGATGTCGATTATCGTTTTTCTTCTGATGGTTCTCCAAAAAATCATGGAAGCCTTTCACTGGCTCGAAGCATTGGGGCGCTTGCTTGCTCCCCTCATGCAATTGTTCGGGCTTTCTCCCAACACGGGTTTTGTGTGGATCGTGGCAAACGCCATTGGCCTTACCTATGGTTCGGCCCTCTTAATCGAACAGGTAGATCGGGGCAAACTAAGCCTCTCAGAGGGGGACCTCTTCAATCACCATGTAGGAATAAGCCATTCCCTTCTGGAGGATACCCTGCTCTTTGTTGCCCTCGGGGTTCCCCTTATCTGGGTGATGGTTCCCCGTCTTCTCCTGGCATTTTGCGTGGTATGGATTGAACGGGGGCGGCGGGCCCTGGCACGGCATTCCTTTCAGGTGGGGACTGTATAAGGTTGAACATCGCCCGAAAGGGGCTATTTGGCTTTTTAAGCTCCCGGGACCCGCGGGTAATTTTACAGAGGGATAGTCCTAATTTGCGGGCTATTTCTCGTTGAGGTGTTTTACGGTCCAATTCTTTTACCAGGGCCCAGCGGGCCGCAATATCCGCCAATTCTGCGGGGGTTAACAGGCTCTGCAAAAAAGCTTCGATGAGGGCCCCGTCATCTGCCCTAGCAAGGGCTTCGCTTAATTCCCGGATATTTTTTCCTACTTCTGGATCGTCTACATGCATACCTTAACTATACGCTCCTCTTATGCCTGTCTCAATACATTCGATAGTGGTACCGCCGCGATTTTTCGACCGGAACACCGCGTCATCGGCGGTACGAACAAGGAAGGATGCCAGGGTTTCCCAGGTTTGCGGGCTTTGCTCATTTCCATTCATCTGGGGGATCGTCACCGCCCCACCAAACACAAGATGAAATTCTAAAGGAACATGATCAAAGTACACAGGAGGGTCCTGGATCTTATGGGCCACTTCCTGAATAAGAGCCCGGGCAGACTCTTGAGTCTTCCCTGGAAGAATCACCATGAATTCTTCGCCACTCCAGCGCCCTACTATTGCGGGAGGCGGAAGAAGGGCGGAAAGTCGTCGGCCACATTCACTGAGGACAAGATCTCCTGCCCGTTGTCCCAGGCGGTCGTTGATATTTTTAAGATGCTCCAGATCGGACAAGAACACCGCCACCGGTTCCTGCCGTTGGGATGCGTCTTGTAAAGAGAGGAGCAGTTTTTCCCAGAGGGAATGCCGATTACACAGGCCCGTAAGGGTATCCACCGACGAAAGCAGATCCACCGTCGAAGAAAGCCGCATCAATCGGGCGGTGGTTTCGGCCAGGCTACGATGGACCGCCGTTAAACGGAGACGGTTCATTTTAAGCTCCATCTGATTTTTAAACCGAAAGAGAAGTTCTTCCCCCTGGACCGGTTCCAGAACCAGATCGATTTTTCCATCCTGGAGGGCGTGAATAAACCGTTCCTGATAAGCCGGGATCGTGACGACCACACAGGGAAGCCGATACCCTTCTACCCATTTTCTAAAAAGGCGATGGAGGTCTCCCGAATAACATCCCATATCTCGAAAATCCACTATAATTCCCTGTACCGATTGAATAGGATAAAAGTGGATTGAAGCAAAGGGAACCCCTAAATATCGGGCCTTGAGCTTTTCTAACTTCTGCTCAATGGACCGGGCCCAGGCAGCATCATCGGTAACCAGGACAATGAGATTTTCTGTTTCTTTCTCCTTTTCAGACAAGCGCTGGGCAAGGGAGGACTTTCTCCTCCCTTGGAGCGATTCAGACTTTTTCTTACCCCTTTGAACCGATACCGGCTGGGGTAAGGGGAGTTCTGAGGGGACCGCAACTCGCTCCTGAGGACCTTTCCCAAAGGATATAAGCAGGCCTTCTCCTCTTCCTGCCGAAGAAACCCGGGGAATCCGAACAATAAACCGACTTCCCCGGGGTTCGTTCGATTCACAATAAATGGTACCACCCATGAGATCCAGCAGACGTTTAACGATGGCAAGCCCCAGCCCTGTCCCCCCATATTTTCTATAAATTGAAGGATCCTGTTGGGTAAAGGGATCAAATATTTTCGAACGGGCCTCCTCAGAGACACCGATTCCAGTATCAATTACTTTAATAACGAGGGTCGACTTATAGCTTTTTTGTTCAGGCATTTCGGCCCCCTCTTCCGCCACGGCATCTAAAAGAAGGCGCACTGACCCTTCGTCGGTAAATTTAAGGGCGTTCCCGATAAGGTTGACCAGGATTTGCCTAAGACGAGCCTGATCAAGGAGAACCGTGCGGGGCACCTCCGGGGTAACTTGAAACTCCACCAGGAGATTTTTCTCTTCCGCCTGCAGGCGAAAGATGTGCTCCAGTTCTTCCACCAGGCCCCGAATTTCAAAGGGGATGGGAAGCAGTTCTATTCGTCCCGACTCGGCCCTGCTCAAATCAAGGATATCGTTAATAAGGGCCAGCAGGGCCTTACCGGAACTTTCAATCGATTGGAGATACCGCTTACCCTCTTCACTGGATACATAGGTTCCCAGAAGCTGGGCATACCCCAACACCGCATTCAAGGGAGTTCGTAGCTCATGGCTCATGGTGGCGATAAACTGACTTTTTGCTTTGTTGGCCCGTTCCGCCTCCTGGCGGGCCTGCCGGAGATGCTCTTCTATTTCCCGTTGCTGGGTAATATCAAAGGCAGAAAGGATGATGGCATCACTGTCGGGCACCAACACCGCCGAAACCGAAAGCCAGAGCCAGGCCCCATCGGCCCGCCTAAAACGGAGGTGGATGTCCTTAAGGGGAATACCACTGATTAAAAGATTCCAGGAACGGAGCCCCCGTTCTCGGTCTTCGGGATGAATAAAATCCTGAATAGGCCGACCAATGAGTTCATGTTCCGGCCACCCCAGAGAAACACTCCAGGAGCGACTGACCTTAAGGAAATGGCCCTCCCGCGTAATAATGGAAAGGTAGCCGATAGAGACTTCAAAAAAAAGATCGATATCATGTTGAACGGTCATGGTGGCGCCACTGTTTCCTCTGGATTACCTGGCTTACAGTATATAACATAAGAGCCAAAAAGAAAGGAAGTCCCAGAAGAATTGTGGCGGGTATATGCAGGCGGGCTTGAGAGGCAAACCCTATACGCTCAAGAAGAGAAAAAAGAAAGGTTCCTACCAGAACTCCTCCAATCTTCTTAAACCCCAGGAAGATGAGCACCAGGGCAATCCAGCCCCTCCCGGTAGTACTACCGGGTACAAAGGCCCCTAATCGGAGGGTGATAAGGCTTCCGGCAGCCGCCGCCAGGGCAGACCCTATGGCCCAGGCAGAAATCCGATATCCTTCTGGCCGTATACCCTTGAGCCTCGCCGCTTCAAGGCTTCTGCCGCTGCACCGGAGCCGTAAGCCCCAGGGAGTCCTATAGAGGGCATACCACAAGACAAGGGCCGTAAGCAGGGCAAACCCCATACTTAGGCTGGTATACAGCGTCTTGTCCCTCACCAGAGCAAGGACTGAGAACCGAGAATCCTGTAAGACCCCGCGGCTTCCAAACAAAAGGGCCTCACTATGAGAAACATAGGCCCCTATCAGCATATTCATTGCCAGGGCAGCCACAAAGGGATTTGCCCCGGTAACCGTAACAAACCATCCCAGAGCCCCCCCGACAAGCCCCCCCGCAAGGGCCGGTATTATTATCGCCCCCCAGGAAGAACCACTGTACACCCCCAGCACATATGAAAGATAGGCCCCCATCGTAACACTTCCTTCAAGGAAGATTCCCAGGGTACCGCTACAATCAGTTACCAGGGCCCCCAGGGCAGCTAGAAACAGAGGGGTACTGGCAATTCCCAGTTCTAAAAGGAGTTGCATCATTTTGTAGTACCTCCGGGGGAACGCTTCCATCGATCGAAGGGAAA
Organism: Treponema sp. J25; assembly: GCF_004343725.1. NCBI lineage: Bacteria > Pseudomonadati > Spirochaetota > Spirochaetia > Treponematales > Treponemataceae > Treponema > Treponema sp. J25. The sequence continues at coordinate 108,299 of NZ_PTQW01000010.1, read as the reverse complement.
GCCCTTCAGAAATTTTTCCAATCTTTCCGCCAGGTCCCCTCGTATTTGAACCGTCACCAGAAGAAGCACCAGAGCCTGAATAAGGGTAGCCGCATCCATATCAAGAGATCCCTGAAGTTGAGCAATTTCTGAACCCGTTTTAAGCCAGGCAAAGAGAAGCGCCGATGGAACAAGCGCAAGAGGGATGGTACGAGCCACCAGGGCAACCGTAATAGCGGTCCATCCTATGCCGCCGGAGAACCCCTGATGACAGAGGCCCGCGGTTCCTGCCACCGCACCAAAACCAGCGAGCCCATGGAGGGCCCCCGAAACAGTCAGGGAAGGGATTATCAGGGCCAGGGGGTTGTTGCCTCCGTAGCGACTAAAGGCAGGACTTGCCCCACCAATGCGGTAGCGGTACCCCCAGCCTGTTCGATACAAAAAGAAAAGGATGATGCCCAGCATACAACAGGCGATAAGGAGAGACCCATTTAAAGTGGAAGGGGGCAACAACAGCGGAAGTCGTCGCTCTGGCGCAAAACGGGGGGTGGCCAGCAGATTGCCCGCCGGATCCCGCAGGGGCCCCGATAAGAGGTAATCCCCTATGGGGGCCACCGCGAGGGACAGCAAAAAGGTGGTAATAAGTTCATCGGCCCCATAGAAACGCTTAAGTACGCCACTTACACTCCCCAGAAGGGCGCCGGTCCCGGCGGCTACCAGGGAGGCTAACAACAGAGAAAGAAAGGGGGAGCTTCCCTCCGGAAGCCGGAGCAAGACCAGGGAGGCCGTTATACCTCCCCAGTACATCTGGGCTTCTCCGCCAAGGTTAAAGGTGCCCCCTACAAAGGCCATCGTGATTCCCAAGGAGGTAAGCAGGTAAAGACTAAACAGATCCAGAAGGTTCCCCACGAACCAGGGAGAACTCCAGGGAGTGATAAAGAAGGCCTTTACAGTGGAAAAAGCGTCGGGACTTGCAAGGCTTATCACCACCAGGGTGATGAGCAAAAGCCCGCCCCAGGACAGGAGGAGTCCCCTCACAGACATAACACTTTTTCTGGGGATACCCTTACGAAACAGCATAATTAGCCTCTCATGGATACGGGGACTGCTAAAAGCTGGTTACCTATTTTACAAGGAATCATGATAGGCCTCTCATCCGTTCATAGCATAGATGATGTCTTGATACAACCGCTCATTGGCGGGGGAATAATCGGTTGGTTCGGTGGTAGGTAATGGCCGATCAAGCCGTATACGGCCGTGACTTACCACAAGGATACGGGTGCATACCCGGAATAGAAGGTCCACGTCCGTACTCATCACAATCAAAAGAATTCCTCGACGAGCGAGGCTCTGCAACTGTTCAATAATTATCTCCTGATTCTCAAAATCCAGGCCCCGGAAGGGTTCCGATAAGAGAGCCCATCGACAGGGTTCCTGCAACTCTCGATATATCAAGAGGCGCTGTAATTGACCTCCGGAAAAGGAATGGGTCCCCTGATACGGCGAACCCGTTACCCCGGCCTGCTCCATAATACGCTGTACCCATTCCTCGAGGGCCTTGAAATCCAGAATTTGCAACGGTCTCAGGAAGGGTCGAATATACCGGCGATGGGCATGGATCACGAGGCTCTCCCAGAGGCTAAGCTGGGGCGCCATGGCAACTCCCCAGCGTTCACTGGCCACATATACGCCCCCCAGGGCCCTTACCCGTAAGGGGCCGCCGGGATTCAAAAGGTCCTCTTCCCCAAAACGGATTGTACCCCTGCGGGGCCTAATAAAGCCCGCCAGAACCTGCTCCAGGGTTTCAAGACCTCCTTCCCGAACCCCCGTAATACCCAGAATTTCTCCACCGCCGGCGGAAAACGAAAGGTCCCAGAGAGAAGCGTAGCCTTCCTCATGGACTTCCACATGGGCTACCTCCAGGATTGCCTCGGTGGACTCATTTTGTACCGGTAAAGATTGCAGGGAAGGATAATCTGTTTCACGCGCCGCTGCGGCTAGGTCCTTTCTTGCTTCCTTTCCTGACATTGCTTCCATGATGAGATGAAACAAGGTATTCTCTGCATACTCACCAACCGCATAGGTTCCCACCAGCCGGCCCTTTCGCAGAATGCTTATGCGATCTGCCAGATGGAGCACCTCTTGAATCTTATGGGAAATAAAAATAATTCCTATTCCTTCATCCCGGAGCTTTCTAAGAAGTTCAAAGAGGTGCTCTGTTTCCTGCGCAGACAACACCGCCGTAGGTTCATCGAGAATAAGATACCGCGTCCTATGCCAGAGCAACGCCAGAAGGGCCGTTTTCTGGCGCTGACTGACCGTAAGACCATCGGTGTTCCAGTGCACATTCAGTCCAAAACCCCATCGATCCGAAAGAGTCTGGACCTGCTGGGCTCCTTTTTTTCGGTCAAGAAATAAGGGGAAGCCAGGCTCAGCCCCGAGGACACAGTATTCCCAGATAGAAATTTCCGGGACCAGAACCGGATGTTGCACCACCATCCCAATGCCCGCTTCAAGGGCATCCGCCGGCGAGAAGAAACGCCGGGGTTTGCCATCGAGCCGAATTTCCCCCGCACTGGGAGCCAGGGCCCCCGCCAGGATATGCATCAACGTGGATTTCCCCGCCCCATTTTCTCCCACCATGGCATGAATTTCCCCGGGGCGAAAGAGCACCGACACATCCTGAACGGCAAAGACCCCGTTGCTGGGAAAATATTTGTAAACCCGGTCTAGTTCTATCACCGTACCCCCTTATGGGAGGGGCCCCTTTTCCTCTCCTCAAGATATGAGTAGAGGAGAAGCCCCCCGGAACTTTCCGTTTCACAAGCTATTTTTCCCGTTCCGGAATAATGAGTTCTCCCTTTCGCAGGCGGGCAAGGAGGTTCCCCATCGATTCGCGGACCGCCGCAGGCACTGCCTGGAGATAGAGTGGGTCATCGTCTACAAAGTCCACATAGCCCTCCCTTACTCCCACCAGATCCGCCTTCCCAAAGGGAAGCTTGTCCTGCAAATACAGGGTCACCTTTTCGTAGGCCGCCCGGTCTTGCCGAAGGATAGAGCTCCCGATCACCACGCCAGGCTTTAGGGCATAACCGTTAACATCAAACCAGAGGACCTTAATGGCGGCTTCTTCCGCGGCCTGCAGCACCCCCTGATTTCCCCCTCCTGCGATGGGGAGAATAACCTGAGCCCCGCCCCGGATCATGCTGCGGGCCAGTTCTCCCGCTTTGGAAGCATCATACCAGTTCCCCAGCACCCGGAAATCCACTTCGAAGGCGGGATCCACCGCCTGGGCCCCTGACCGAAAACCGGGCAGGATAATCTCATTCATGGCGGGGTACTCCTGGCCTGCCAGAAGCCCAAGCCGCTTACTCACGGTTTTTCCGGCATTACCGGATCGCCGGGCCAGATCCTGAACATACAAAGCCGCCAGGTACCCTGCCATATATCCCTGTTCTCGCTGGTTATACCGGAGGGTATAGATCTGGGGATTACCCGCGAGTTCCCCATCAAGTAATAAGAATTTCTGGCGGGGAAACTTTTTAGCCACCTGAGCACACAGCGCAGGAAGGGCCGGGTTAGACGATACGATAAGGTCATATTGACCCGTGGCGGCAAGGCTTGTGAGCTTTGTTTCCCATTCGGCCTGGTTATACCCGGCCTCCAGGATTTTAAGGGCCACCCCCGGATTCTCCTGTATTGCCCGTTCCACCCCTTTTACCAGCATCTCATAAACGGGGCTTCCGGCGGTAACTCCGGGCACAAAGACGGCAATGGAGGCTTTTTTAGGAGTTCCTCCTGTATTCGCACCGGAACCCTGGCTATCGCGTACACCCCCTGCCACGGCCAATGCGGCGGACAGAATAAAACCAATCCCTACAAACAAAAACTTGCTACCCCTCTTTTCGGGTACCCTCAGGATCTTCATAATCGATCCTCCTTCCTCGGATATTACCGGGGCAAAAAAAAACCCCGGATGATATCCAGGGTGCTTTTCATCGAAAATCGCTGACCAAATTCTTCTACGGCCGCTTGAAGAATTTGGTAGATTTTCTTCCATCCGGACTATACCGTCGGCATCGGAATTTCACCGATTCAGTTGGCCATGGCCAAGTCGCGGGCTATCACCGCCGGTAGGGAATTACCCTGCATCGCAGGGCTCACCCGACCCTGAAAATCTATGTATTACCATACGAAACAGAACTCTTTCTGTCAACTACTTGCAACCATTCACTCTGGGTTGTAGCTTTTCTGGTCCCAGGGCGGAAAAGCTCAACAGTAAAACCTTGCCTTTTTCTCTACCCCCCGGTATAGTAAGCCTGCTGAGGACCACGAAAGGGAATAGAGAAGAGGATAAGGGAACCGCACATGCATATCGATACCAGCGCCCGGTACAGCAAGGAACACCTCTGGGTCCGAAAAGAAGGGAGCCTCTTTGTGGTGGGGCTTACCCATCATGCCCTGCGATCCCTCGGGGATATCGTGTATATCGAACTTCCCCGGGTAGCCCATCATTACGAAGCAGGAGCGGTGTGGGGAGTAATCGAATCGGCAAAGGCCGCGCAGGATCTTATCATGCCCCTTGCAGGAACGGTGATCGCCGTTAATAAGGCCCTGGAGAAACATCCCGAATGGATAGGTCACGATTGTTACGGAAAGGGCTGGATATTCCAACTGCAAGGGGAGAAGCCAGAACAATTTTCCGGCCTCCTATCCCCCGAAGAGTACCGGACTTTTATCGGCGAATTCTGAAAGGAAAACCGCGCCCCGCTCTTGCCAAAGGGGTTCCTCATTTTTTACACTGCTTGTATGAACATGCGCTGCCCCTTCTGCCTGGAGCCCGCTCTGAGAGAACGGCATACAAAAAAGTCCCTTCTTACCGGTGAAATCATATATTATTATCGATGCAGCGCCTGTGGTTCCTACCGACAGGTTCCCTATCCCACTCAGGATGTTCTTGATGCCTATTATCAACAGTACCCCGAAATTAAAGAAATTCTTAATGCGGGCTACTTAGATCCCCAGGGATATGCGGTCCTCCAAAAAGAACGGGATATGACCCTCCAGGAGCTTCGTTTTCCCCTGGAGAGAATAAAAAATCATACGAACGCCGAGCTGGGTTGCGCCAACGGGATGTTTCTCCACTATCTTTACGAAAAGGGGGGACGGGATATCATCGGCCTGGATATATCAACGCCCTTACTGGAACAAATTCCTCCGGGGAGATATCGTATCTACAAGGGTGGCCTTGAGCAACTTCCCTCCGATTCGGTAGATAATCTCTTTCTTTTCCACATTCTTGAGCACCTCTCCGATATGGAATCCTGTTTTTTTCACCTTCGACGGGTATTAAAAGAGGAGGGCCTTGTTGTTCTCGAAGTACCCGTTGCAGGATGGATCTCCGAACGCCAGGGTGAGGGGTGGCGTTTTTTCATGGCCGATGAACACCTGAACATTCCCACCTACCAGGGGTTGCGTCATTTCTTAAAACGACAGAATATCCGTATTCTGCACACGACCCGCTTTGGTAGTGGTCATACCCGGGGAAGTATTTCTCCTCTCAAAAAGGCTTTTTTCGATTGGGCCGCTAAAACCTTTAACTATGGAGATCGCATAGCCCTTCTTTTATGTAAAGACAAAAAGATATAAAGGATACGAAGCATAAGATATGAAAAACACCCCTTCAATTTTCGTAAAAATATTTGCGCGGTACTACGGATTCTTAGAAGTGGTAAAATTGAAGAAGAAACAGGGAAATCTCTTCCTGTTTTGTATGATGAGTGGAAAAACTTTTTGTACCACCGATACCCTTAAACGTAGCCGTTTTCCGGCCATTCCGCGTGCACCCTATTTCTTCCTGTCTTCTTAGCCATATATAACGCCGAGTCAAGCCGCTGGAGCACCTTATCTAGAGTTTCATCGGTTTGTACAACGGTTACCCCCGCACTTATCGTTATGTGCTGGGGAAGCTCAAAATCGTGGGATTCTACAACTTTCCGTAATTTTTCTGCTACTTCCTGAACAACAGAGATGGGAGTTTCAGGCAGGATCACCAGGAATTCTTCTCCTCCCCACCGACCATGCATATCGGTTTTACGGATATTATGAGAAATAAGTAAGGTAAGTTCCTTCAAAACCCTATCACCCTCTTGATGCCCATAGCTATCGTTTACGTTCTTAAAGAAATCAATATCATACAGGATAAGGCTCAGGGAAGTGTTGTAGCGGACACATCGTTCATACTCTGTTTTTAAAAGCTCTTCGATTTTTCTTCTGTTAAAGAGACCCGTTAAAAAATCATGGATTGCTAATGATTCTAGAAGCTTATTCTTTTCTAAGAGCTCTTGATTTTTCTGATACAACGATTGACTTGTTAACTTGCCAATGTATTGGGCAATTTGCCCTATTTCATGGTTTGGCAATGAAAGCGTTATCCCTGATTCTACTAGCGAATCATTATGAATTACCGTATATACATATTCACGGAGACTCCGAAGGGGCTCAAGAATTTCATGGTTCCAGAAATAATAAAAAATAACACTAAAGATAAGAACTAACACAATTATCTCTAAAACATACACTAACATAATTTTTATTATGGGAGAAAATAATTCCTCTTCATTAACGGTAGTAACCAGATACCATCCGCTATTCTCTAGATATGAAGCGTAGGCAATCTTTCGTATTCCTTCAAAATCATAATTAAAAAAAAGAGACTTGCCAAAGGCACTACGCAGCTTTACCGTATCCAGAAAATGCACCCCTATGAGTTCCTGCCGAGGATGGGCAAGACATATCAGGTTTTTATCCAAAATAAAACTATACGAAGAAGTATAAAAACTGGATCGAAATTTTAGTTGATCTACAATATTCTCTACCCGGCTATCAATAACAAGAAGTCCCACAAAACCATATTCAGGATGTATAAGGCGATGGAGCAATGACAAAAGGGCATCCCCAGAAGAGGGGTCTTGCTGCAAGAATCCAATAAAGAGATCCTCCTGTTGTAATTGAGGAAGCCTTTCTAAATACCAGGAAAAACTCTGGATGCTCCCATTGTTTTTCGGCATCGGATCAGGGGCTAGGATTGTCCCATCTCGATATATACTGTACACCCGGTATACGTGGGTATTAAACTTTTTAACCGCTGAAAGGTATTGCACCACTAATTGCTGATGCTCTTTGGCTCCCTGGGAAGAAGACAACAACTCTGGATAAGAAGCTAACATCTGCAGGGTATGAATCATCTCATTAAAATAGGCCTCTATAAAATTATTTAGGCTACGATTCTTCTCCTGTAAAAAGCTTTTTGAACTTTCCTGAAGATAGGGATACATACCATAGTAAAAATGCAGGGTCAAGGCAAGAATGAGAATACAGGAAAAGAATCCCGTAAAAAGAAGCATCCTTTTCCCTACCGAATAGGGCCGATCATTCATAGTATAAATATAGTACTTTTTTTGCGTCCTTAAGAAAATACTCAAAACTTTTTTGGCTAGCTTACTAAAAACATTTTTACTAGTCTTGACATTTCTGACGTATTTAGTAATATTCTCCTCAAAGCTAGAATTTCGGGAAGAGGAGGCACCCTATGCCCGTACGTATTCCTGACAACCTTCCTGCTCGTTCGGTCTTAGAGACAGAAAATATCTTTGTCATGACCTATGAGCGGGCGATTCACCAGGATATCCGACCTCTGCGTATTGCGGTGCTTAACCTCATGCCCACAAAGATTGTTACCGAAACCCAACTGTTACGCCTGCTGGGGAATACGGCGCTCCAGGTGGATGTTCGCTTTATTCGGATGGCAAGCCATGATTCAAAAAACACTCCCCAGGAACACCTGGAGACTTTTTACGAAACCACCGATGAGATCCTTGGGGAGCGGTTCGATGGTCTTGTGATTACCGGGGCTCCCGTAGAAACCCTTCCCTTTGAGGAGGTCGATTACTGGGAAGAATTAGTCCGTATCATGGACTGGAGCGTTACCAACGTGTGGTCTACTCTGCATATCTGCTGGGGAGCCCAGGCAGGGTTGTACCATCATTTTGGAATACCCAAGTATCCGGTGTCCGAAAAGGTTTTTGGGATCTTTAAACATCGCCTTTTGAAACCCCTCGAACCACTAGTGCGGGGCTTTGATGAAGAATTCTATGCGCCCCAGTCACGGCATACCGAAATTCGGGAAGAGGATGTGGCACAACATCCCCTGCTTAAAATACTTGCAACCTCTGAAGAATCGGGACTCTATCTGATAAGTTCCCGGGACCGCCGGATGATTTTTGTTACCGGCCACCCCGAATATGACCGACTCACCCTGAAAGCAGAATACGACCGGGACCGGGAACGGGGGCTCCCCATAAGAATTCCCCGCCACTATTTCCCTGACGACGATCCAGGCCGTACCCCCATTATGAACTGGCGGGCCCACGCACACCTTTTGTACGCCAACTGGCTTAACTATTGCGTGTATCAGGAAACCCCCTACGATTTAGCGGAACTCACCCCCGCAGAACGGGGTCATATACCAGTAGAAACGAGCCTTGCCTCCGCAAGTCCGATGCCCCGCTAGGGGCATAGAGCATCCATATCACCCGTTGGCCTTCTTTCAGGAAGACGGCAGATACCGGAAGAGAAGGCGACGGGAAAACCTTTCACCCTTTCTGCCGACCTGGCCCCCAGAAAATCATTTTATATAGAATATTCCTGGGGGAAAGAAAAAGGCCCTGAACCCCAACGTAAGGAGAATTGGGGTCATTGGGGTATGTTTTACGGAGGCATAGGATGAACAAATACGAACATTTTGAAACCGCCACTTTACACGGTGGCCAGGAACCGGATCCCACCACCCTTTCCCGGGCGGTACCGGTGTATCGAACCAGTAGTTATGTGTTTAAAAGTGCGGACCACGCGGCCCGACTCTTTGCACTCAAGGAATTTGGGAATATTTACAGCCGCCTGGGCAACCCTACCAACGAGGTGTTGGAACAGCGGGTCAGTATTCTTGAAGGGGGAGCCGCATCGGTGGCGGTTTCTTCAGGGACCAGCGCCATCTTTTATGCGATTATAACCTTAGCAAAGGCGGGGGACGAAATCATCTCTGCCCCCAACCTGTACGGCGGCACCTATACCATGTTCGATGCGATTCTGCCGGACCTGGGGATTACCGTACGTTTTGCGGACCACCGGGACCCCGAAAGCTTCGATCGACTGGTCACCGAAAAAACCCGGGCGTTTTATATCGAAACCATCGGGAACCCTGTCCTCGATGTGATCGACATCGAAGCGGTGGCGGCCATCGCAAAAAAACATCACCTGCCCCTCATCGTCGACGGGACCTTCACCACCCCCTACCTTCTTAGAACCATCGAACATGGGGCAAATATTGTCATTAATTCCCTTACCAAGTGGATGGGAGGGCATGGGACCGCCATTGGAGGCATCATGACCGATGCGGGCAATTTTGACTGGTCCGACCCCCGGTTTAGCCTTTTTACCCAGCCAGATCGAAACTATCATGGCCTGCGCTGGGCCCTGGATTTACCCCCAGAACTCGCCCGGATTGCCTTTGCCCTCCGATTCCGTACCGTTCCCCTGCGCAATCTGGGGGCCTGTCTTTCACCGGACAATGCCTGGATCTTTCTCCAGGGTTTAGAGACGCTCCACCTGCGCATGAGCCGGCACAGCGAAAACGCTTTACAGGTAGCCCAGTTCCTGGCCAAGCATCCTAAGGTAGCCTGGGTACGCTATCCGGGACTTCCCACTGACCCCACCTATCCCATAGCCCAGCGGTACCTGAAACGGGGTTTTGGGGGAATGGTGGTCTTCGGTCCCAGGGGAGGGAAAGCGGCAGCGGAGCGTTTCATCGATGGGTTGCGCCTCTTTTCTCACCTGGCAAACGTGGGGGATGCGAAGAGTCTTGCCCTACATCCCGCGTCCACGAGCCACTCCCAGCTTACCGAAGAGCAGCAACGGGAAGGGGGCCTCAGTCCCGATCTGGTTCGGCTTTCCATCGGCCTTGAATCGATAGAGGATATTATTGGCGATATTGAACAAAGCCTGGGAAGGATATAACGCCTGTGGGGCGTCTGAGAATGGCGCCCCACCCCTCAACGAAGATCTTTACATCCTCTTTAGATAAGCAGATATCTCCTGCCCCACATCACTGTTTGGATCGAGGGCCTGGGCTATTTCCAATACCTTTTTAGCCTCCCCTTTTTTCGCCAATCCTTCATAGCAAAGGGCCTGTAAAAACAAGGCGGCCTGTCGATCCCTCACAGATATATTTACCCCCTCATACTGCTGCAAACACCCTAAAGCTTGAGACCAGTCAGTCATATCCATATACAAGCGGGCCTTTAAAAAGACAGCGGGGCCGTATTCAGGCACATTTGAATAAAACGGCGTATTTTCTAATACCCGCAAGGCCGGCAAAAGGAGATCCTGGGCATACAACGCCACCGCTTCCCAATAGGTAGCACGAAACACCTCTTCCGGGGAAACCGTTCCCCTTTGTTTTATTGCTTGGGCGCCTTTGACTACGGCAGGATAATCCCCTTCTGCATAAAGGGAAAGGATATACAAGAAAGGATCTTCTTTTTCCTTTATACCCTCTGTTCTTTCTCCTTCATCCCAACACATTGTTTCAAGGAGAGAACTATCTTGCGCGCTTGCTCCTCTGGCGCCTGCGGTGGTAGTAATAACGGGAGAAGTCGTATCTTTTCCTACAAGTCGAGCAATCTTTTCCACCATCATCCCAGGGCCCGTAGAATTTTTCTGAGCTTCCCGAGTGGAACTAATAATCTCCGCCAGATTATATACACCGGGTTTTCGTAACCTCATATGAAGAGGTCCATACCGAAGTTCCACCAGGGTATCCCTGGAAAGCCTCAGAATCGCCGTAGGAAGTACGGTGGTGCCTTCTTCTATAAAGGTCCATTTGTTTCCTTGTTGCTGTTCTTCAACCTTTCCTTCGACCCATACGATCTCCACCCCTTGTTGCGCCGTGAGGAACATGAGCACGGGGAAGAAACCCATAAACCCTACCAGGAAGAAGAGTTTTTTTATTCCCATTCCGGCCTCCTTTCGAGCAAACTTTTTCATTTACCAGTCCAGAATTTAGCTCCCGTCTCACTTGGAATATAAGTGACGGTTCCCACTTTTGTAGCTTTGACTCTCCAGCAATACAAAGTATTCGAAGTAAAGTCTACCGGATAATACGTATTGGTGGTACTTCCCAAACTAATCCAACTACTACTACTGTTATCGTATATTTGAATGGTATAGGTGTATCCAACTGCAATCCCTCGCCATTTAAGGGTTAAATTAAACGTACTCACGTACGTTTGCCCATCATAGGGAATGACGGAAGTCACCACAACCGTCCGACTGCTCGTACTGGACCAGTCCCCGTTTGCATCCTTTTCTTTAACCTCTAAGGTATAGGTGCCATCCGCCAGAGTAGAAGGGGTATACGAGGTGGCAGTGGTATCCGCCGACCAGCTTCCATTCCAATAGTATCGGAACACCCCGATTCCGAATCCCCCGGATTGCCAGGACCAGGTGGGGGTTTGGGAAAGGGTTACCGTGTCCGGGCCAGTAAATACTGGCGGATTGGGGACCCCATTTACGCTGATACTCTTAAGAGTCATAGAAGACAAATTCCCCGCCTCATCCTTTTCTTGCACCCCCACAGTATATGTGCCATCCGCTAAATCCGTAGAGGGAGTATAAGAGGTGCCGCTGCTCCAGGCAGAATATCCCTCGGGGGTCAGGGGAGCATATAAATAATACCGGAACTGGCCATTTCCTCCGCCACCGCTCGACCATGTCCAGGTAGGCCGACGGTTCGTGGTCGGACTAGTCCCACTTACCGTGGGCGCTGCGGGCGGTACTGTGTCCACCACTACGGTCTTTGATCCACTGTTCGACCAGTTTCCCGCCGCATCCCGTTCTTGTACATACAGAATATGACTACCATCTGTCAAATCAGTACTAGGACTAAAGGAGAGCGCTGTTGTTTGAGTCCAACTCCCGCTGGTGGAGTCCAATTGATATCGATATACTCCACTGCCCCCTCCCCCACCGCTCGACCATGTCCAGGTAGGCTTCTTATTATTGGTCGGCGTGATCCCACTTACCGTGGGCGCTGAAGGCGCTGTCTTATCATATACAATATCTCCAATAAGTATTGCACTATACTGAAGCGGTTCAGGGCGTCGCAGGATCACATACACATACTGGCGCCCTTCTTCCTGTCCTGCTAAGGTAAAATTCCATGTTTCAGTTATTTGTTTCCATGTCCAGGAAGCGGCATTAGTTTCAGGATTACTCAGAGCATCCGCCGTCCCCGCTACCGTAAATTCCTGAGCCAGGCTGTTTGGGCTACTAATAGTAATCTGCACTCCCGTAGTGTTCGTAAAGCCATCTGTGCTCTCTAGGTTACTGCTTTTTACCTTGACTTGACCCGAAGGGCCCACCCCGGTTGTAAAAGACCAGGATATTTCACTGAGCAAGGAACTTCCATCGGTCCCTTTTATTCCCCTCAGGGTTACATAATAGGAGGACGCTTCAGTCAGAAGACTCTGGGGCTTAATATCAAGGGTATTGGTCTTTACATCGAAGGTCCCACTCCAGATAACCGCTTCATAATTTCCTTTAGTTACTTCCACCGTAGAAGATGATACCGATTCCATATCAAGGGGTCTATCAAAAACAACTCGAATACGACATCCCGGATTTACCCCTTGCTCATTCGCATCAGGAGATATCTTTAAAACTTTGAGATACCGATCATGGGCTTTCATCACCTCTATCGTGGCGGCCTTTACAATATCCACCGCGCTGTCCATACAGGATCCTAACAGAATGAGCGCGCCCCATACTTCCAAACCAACCACCAAGGACCAATATTTTATTCGTCCCATAGTTGCCCCTCCATAGCATTAAAAGATTCCGAAGCACGAATCTTAGGTACCGTCGCATCCGCTAACTCAACAGAAAGCGATAGATTGGGATTTATTTTTTTTATTTTTGAAATAATTTCATTTGTCTGAGAAAGGGCCCCTAAACTGTAAAAACACCGAGCAGCCCCCAGCAAGGCAGGAACAGAATCGGGCATTACCCTGAGAGCCGCCTGGTATTGCTGTAAAGCCCCTTCCATATCCCCTTTTAAATACATAACATTTCCTAAATTCGTCAGAGCCGGCGGATAGTTTCCCTTTTGAGATGCTAATTTAAATTGTTCTATCGCTTTATCCAGGAACCCAAATTGGGCATACACAATTCCCTTGCGATTAGCAATTTGTTCTGCTTGCAGCTTTGACCGCTCCCCTTCTTTCTGGATAACAAGGACCCTTTCTTTTACGTACATCTCGAAAAACCTTAAAACTTCCTTTTTACATTTTTCTACAACCTCCTCGGAGGAAGGGAAGGGAATAGCCGTGCTTCCTTCTAAGAAGCCTATCGGTTCATATATTTTCCATGCATCCCGTACGAGATAGAACCCCTCAGTACCCGCTTGTTTTGCTTCCGCCCACTCTTGTAGCCCTATGCGCCAGGAACGTACAAAACCTTCCTTTATGAGAGTGATTTCTACAGGAATCCATACCGTATTATCACGAATGAGTACGTCATTTTGAATATCAAAAAGTTTTTCTGCCTTTTCCGGAGACAGGCCACAATCAAAAGCCACATATATATGACCTGGAATGGTAATAAGGGCGGTGGGAATTCCTACTGATTCAAGAAGCGATGCATACAATACCGAGAGATCATCACAATCGCCTGCCCGATAGGCTAACGTTTGAACAGGAAATTGCAAGTAATCTATTTTTTCTTCGGTATTCGAATAGGCATGATACGGTGTTTGGGGATCCACCGAATAACTCATATTATGGGCCGATAGGGCCTGAAAAAGGGCAAAAGCATTTCTAAAATTTTCAGAGATAATAGGAAAAACTTCTTTCTGAGTACTGGCAATCACATTCTTGGCAAAACGTTGCACCACGGGATCTTTAGCGGTAATAAACGCAGCCACCTTTCGGTCATCATCCCAGGTAAGCGCATTGCGATTATAGATTTGCACCGTCACAGGAAGAGCTATTTTTCTTTCACTACCTATATACAGGTATTCCACTATGATTTCCCCTGCGACCTTTGTACCTTCCGTAACCTTAAAAATAGAATCGTTAAAGAGTGCAAAGAGTGGTAGCCTTTCCTTTCCTCCCGCCGGTAGCATCTTTATCTCTGAACACGAACGAGGGGTATCCATGTACTGTTTTACATAAAAGGAGACTTTTACTTTTTCCAAGGGAAGCGTTTCCTTGTTTATGAGGATGATTTCTCCTATAGGGTTTTTATCGTAATGGGAATAAAAAAGAGGAAAAACAGGTTTTAAGGTATGATCTATCTGGAGGTCCCTTCCTTTTTTAGAACCCTTTAAATCATAGGAGATCCCCACCTGCGCAGTAAAACCTTCGTACAAAGGAACAGTGGGGGTAAACAAATATTTGTACGTTCCTCCCAACCGCAGGGTAAGGGCAGGGCCTAAACGAAAATCAAGTTCTAGACCTCCTTCTGCGTAGGGATTCCGTACCATCCCAAAATCAGAAAGGGCAAGGTACATTCCCCCACCGCCTCCCATTTTTACTGCAAGCCATGGAAGGATGTTATAATAAAGGCCACCGTTGCCCCCTCCAAAAATAAAAGTCAGGCTACTATCTGCCTTATTCAAAGGGCTAAGCCACATTTCTCCTGAAAGTCTCCCATACAAGAAAGGAGCAAAGGAAGGGATGAAATCTCCCTTTATCCCCACCCCTCCCCCTACAGAAAAGAGTTGTAAATTTTCACCTTCAATAGAGGGACCCACAGGAATTGAAAGAAGGGGTGTCACAGAAACAACAAAATCATCCGATCCTACCGTAGCGGAAACCATCATTAAAATGGCATACCCCAGAATCATCTTTTTTAGATAAGAGGCCCGCATACCTTACCCCCATACTTGTAATATGCTGCCACACCTTAGTTAGCCACATCACATATACTCTGAGGGTAAATTTAGAACGTTCTTGCCCGAGATTAAAACCTAAAAATCCCATATGGAGTTTTTTAGGGATTCTATTACATACATTTTCCCATATAGCGGTAATACAAAAAAAGGGCCGCCACCATAAGGGCGTGCCCCATATCTTCTCCACCGACAAGGTTGATAGCCTCTTCTTCGGGAACCAGGACTACTTCAATGTCCTCGTGTTCATCGAGACGTGGTTCGGCAACTTTTTTACAATCCTCTGCAATAAAGGCATGAAAAGAATTGGTCATAAAGGCAGGATTAGGGGATAAACTCCCAATAGGAACTACCAGTTCAGGCATGTATCCTGTTTCTTCCAGGAGTTCCCGGGTTATGGCCTTTACCGGATCTTCGCCGGGGCTGATAATACCCCCCGGGAATTCGATACACCGTTTTGCCAGACCATGGCGAAACTGTCGGACCATCACCAGGCTCCGCCCCCTTTCGGTGGTCACCACGGGGATAACCCCTGCCCAATCGGGGGCATCGAGCAGATAAAAGGGGGCTGGCGGCTGATTTTCCCGCTGGCGGAGGACCTGAAAAACTGAAAAAAAACCACAATCCAGCAAACAGGTCCGTTCCAGGTTCCGCCAGCCCATGATGCCCCCTTTCTGCAGCTTGTATGCCTTACAAAAGGTAACGTTAGAATCGAATACGGGCACCCAGTTCAACCCCAAATCCCACATTCGGCGTAGGATAAAGGGGAACTGCTAAGAGGGGAGAAAGGAAAATTTCAAACTTTTTAATCGGCCAGAACTGAAGACCCAGGGGCATCCGGAGTCCAAAATCAAACTGCGCTTGATTTCCACCGGCAATGCCAAAATAGCCCCCGACCCCAAGGAAATAACTAAAATTGGATCCTAAACCTTCCGCATCAATCACGTAATAATCGATCGAAGTATTAAAGCGGCTTGCGGTAAAATCATACTTTAAACCTATGACGGGGAAACTCGAAAATTTCAGGGAAAGCCCTACGCCTCCACTGGAAATACCGCCGGTGGACCCAAAACTGCCGTAGACCCCCAGACCGGTCATACCACCGGGTCCCGCCGCAAAGAGTGCGACAGGGCTTACCATAAGGATGAGCACCGCCAGAGCTATTAAGAAACTTCGCTTCATAACATCCTCCACATACGATGATATCCCCAGTATTATAATTTTTTTGGATAATTGCAACAGGGAAAGGCTCTTTTGTTAATGTAACAAAACCGGGAGAACAGGGCCTTTTTCATTCATACACCCTGCCCCCCAAGAGCCGCCGGGCAATCTCCACCGCCATATGGGCCGTCTGGTTTCGGACATCCAGCACCGGATTTACTTCCACCAACTCCGCAGAAGCAAGAAGCCCAGAAGCGGCCAGTTCCTCCGCCAGGAGCAATACCTCCCGGTAGGTAAAGCCCCCCGCCAGGGGAATCCCCACCCCCGGAGCCACCATGGGATCCATCACATCCATGTCCACACTCACATGGAGCCGATCCACCCGTTCCCGAAAGAAGGAAACCAAACGGCGTACCGTTTCGGCCATTCCCAGGCGATCCACATCGGTCATGGTGAACACAGAAAGCCCCGCCTTTTTCATGTTGAGTTTTTCGCCCGGATCAAGGTCCCGCACTCCCACAAGGGCCACATGAGCCGGATCAAGTTTACGAAAGGCCCCGTGAAGATGCACCAGATCGGGGTGTCCATAGCCACAGGCGATGGCCAGGGACATCCCATGGATGTTCCCCGAAGGACTTGTCTCGGGGGTGTTAAAGTCTCCGTGGGCATCCACCCACAGGGTACCCCAGCGAAGCCCCTGCTTTTGATACGCCGCTCCCAGCCCCGCCAGGGTTCCAATCGCGATCGAATGATCGCCTCCAAGTACAAGGGGGAAATACCCTTCCAGAACCGCCTGTTCTACCCGGCGGGCCAGCTCTTCACAGGCCTCCGCTATGGGTGCCAGGTATTTAAGCTGGGGATCCCCTACTTCCAGGAACTCCTGGGCAGGAACCGAAATACCGGGGAAGGCCTCTTCGCAGGTATGACCGAGCTCTTGAATGGCCTGCCGTAAACCGGCGAGGCGAATCGCCGAGGGCCCCATGTCACTGCCCCGACGACTTGCCCCAAAATCCAGGGGAAGCTCTATGACTCGAATCTTCATCGTTCTACAGTCTCCATGTGTTTCTGAAACCATCCTTTGAGCGCCATCGCCCGATAATACAGGGGTGGCGCCACAAGGTGTTCGATGGGCAGAAAAAGGATTGCCCGGACACTCCACACCGTATAAATGTAGACCCCCGTTTCAGAGGGCAAATAAAATAAATCGATGAGGGCCTGCCTTTCTGGGACCGCGGGGAACCACAAAAAACGGAGGGGCGAGAGGTTTTCCATCCGAAGGTGGATTCCGTCCTGGCTCATAAAGCGAAGGGAGGCATGAAAAAGAATCGTTCCAAAATCCACATCTTCCACCTGGAATTTTCGTTCAAAGGAACTGGACCTCTCGGGGAAGGGTTGCTCCGACACTTTTTTGAAGAGGCGGATTATCCCCTTTTTCGCATCCCGGTAAGAGAGATTTGAAAGACTGCCTGCCTGGTCCATCAACAGAAGCGCCTGGGAAGGCGTGATAGAAGGAGGCATTGTCCCGGGGGGATAGTAAAAGAGGGCCTCCTGGCGGGCGTGGGCCCTCAGTCTTTCGTGGTCCTGGGCGATGCTCGGGGCATCCGGGAAGGGGGGCAGTAGACTCAGCCCCTGGGGCATCATGATAAAACGGGTAAGGGCCCCGGTTTTTCTCAGTTCCCCTTCCAGAGTCGCCGAAAGGCCCTGCCCCCTCAAGGGCTGACACAGACCTACCAGCATAAGAAGCACCATAGGGAACCGCTGCACAAGGGCTTTTGCTTCACCACTTAGTCGGATTACAGGTCCACCGGCAAGGGGCAACAGAGAACATCGCAGAAATAAACCCTGGGGATTTCCATTTTTCTTTTCCCCAGGCGTGATAAGGCCCTTTTTGGGCCATCCTTTCGTCTGAGCCCTTACCGTTCTCCGGCTCTCCGCTCCCTCTTTTGAGTTCCCCATAATCCTATGCTTTTAGATACGAAAGGGAGCGTTCTAATCGTTGGGTACAGACCTCCAATCCCAGGAGACGCATGGACCCAAAGAGGGGCGGGCTTACCCGGCTTCCCGTAATGGCAACCCGGAGGGGCATCATCAAATCGCCCATTTTGATCTGTTCTTTTTCGCAGTAGGTTTTTACCATTTCTTCCGATTCGGCCTCGCTCTGGCTCACCATCTGGGGTAAGAGGGAACGAAGCCGTTCCAGCATGACCACCGCGGTAGCCAGGTCCCCTTTTTTAGGAACAAATTCCTCCTTTGCCGGAAGGGGCGGCTCCGCAAAGAGGTACCCCAATTTCTGGGGTATTTCGGGAAGGTAATTAGCCCGTTCTTTTACCAGGGGCATAGCGGCCACGTATCGCTGCCATTGGGCCTCGGTGGGGTCCTTCCCAGGACTGCCAAAAAGGCCGCTCTCTTTTGCGAAGGGAAGGCTTTCCCGGGCCAGGTCTTCATCGCCTTTCATCCGAATATACTGACCGTTGTACCATTCCAGTTTTTTATAGTCGAAGGTGGCAGGGGCCTTGTTCAATTTATCCAGACTAAAGGAACGGGCCAGTTCCTCCAGGGTGTACAGATCCTTTCCTTCTTCATAGCTTGCCCCAAGGAGGGCCACATAATTGATGAGCGCCTCAGGCAGATACCCCTGGCGACGGAATTCGTCGATGCTGGTAGCCCCATGACGCTTACTGAGTTTTTTCCCGTCCTGGCCCATCACCATGGGTAAATGGCAGTATTCAGGATGTTCCCAGCCAAAGGCCCGATACATGATGACATGGAGGGGGGTGGAGGGAATCCACTCTTGGGCTCGCAAAACATGGGTTATTCCCATGAGGTGATCATCTACCACATTCGCCAGATGGTAGGTAGGAAAGCCATCGGATTTGAGGAGTACCGGATCAGGATTTACATCATCGTTTTTCCACTCGATATCGCCTAAGAGGTGGTCATGGAAGCGGGTAACCTCTCCCAGGGGAATCTTAAGACGGATCACATGGGGTTCCCCGGCCCGGGCACGGCGCTGGGCCTCTGCCGGATCCAGGGACCGACAGTGCCGATCGTAGCCGCTTTCGCTGGAATGGGATTCTTCCCGTTCCTTACGAATTCGCTCAAGCCGTTCTTCCGAACAAAAACAGTAATAGGCCTTGCCCAGGGTCACTAATTCTTCGGCGTATTCTTTATACAGGGCAAAGCGCTCCGATTGCACATAGGGGCCAAAGGGTCCGCCCACATCGGGACCTTCATCCCAGTGGATCCCAAGCCAGGCAAAGGTATCATAGAGATTTTGAACAAAGGCCTCATCAAAGCGGGTGCGGTCCGTATCTTCCAGACGAAGGATGAATTTCCCCCCCTGTGAACGGGCAAAAAGGTAATTAAAGAGGGCTGTCCGCACCCCTCCAATATGCTGGAGCCCCGTAGGAGAAGGGGCATAGCGTACACGTACTTCCATTGTTTACTCCTAGAAGGGGGATTATAGCGAGGGAAATGAAAAAGGTCAAAGAGGCATTGTATCATCACAAAGGGGCTAAAACATATACATGCTGGTCTTTTTCCGTCGTTTTACGGTATACATATCAAGATCGATCCGCTTTATAAAGGTATCGAGATTTTTATCCACCAGGGGATCGAAGACCCCCATCCCTATACTAAACGTAAGGTTATAAAAATGGCCGGAACTCGCGTTAAAACGATCCGCCGCAAGCTGTATCCGGGCAGCCAGATTCTGTAAACTGACCGGGTCGGATATATCAAACACGATAACAAATTCATCTCCCCCGTAGCGGGCAATAATATCGGTCTGACGCACCGCGGACCGAAAAATACGGACACTTTCTATAAGGGCCTCATCACCTATTTTGTGACCAAATTCATCGTTTATCTTTTTAAAATTATCCACATCGATAAGAAAGGCCGAAAAGGTTTTCCCGGGTTTACAATTTTGCACCTTCCCATGAAGGTACTCATCCAGATATTGCCGGTTGTAGGCCCCCGTAAGATAATCCTCCGTAAGCCGTTTATGTTGCAACGAAAGGCCAAGCCCCAGGACTCCCAGACTCACGAAAGGCCAGGTCAGGGTAAGGCCCGGCACCAGAAACTGAAACACGCTGGCCAGGAGGGCCGGTACCGGTACCAGGAACAGGACGAACAAAAACTGCCGCTCGATACGATGCCGGTGCACCCAGAGCAAATAAAACACCGCCCCCAGGGGCACATAGTTCAGCCCAAACATGAGAGGAAGCAGCAACCGTCGTTGATAGAAGCCCTGTTCATCAATAACGAAAAAGAGGGGAACAAAAAGATTGATGATCGGAAGGGCCATAACCACAACGAGAAAGGGACTCCAGTAGCCGAGAAGCATTTTCAGACGTTTCTTGTCTTGAAACACAAAAAAATCCATTAAGAGCACATAGAGAACCAGGGGAATACTCTGGGTCATGTGATACACCGTGTTATCCACCATATTGAGCCAGGCCCAGTGGGGTTTACCATTTACAAGAATGTAAGGAATTTCCAGAAGAAGCATCCAGGCCACCGCCACAACAAGAAGGAGATACAGTTTTTCCCTGAGATTTCGGGCACCTAATGTTCTGAACATAGAAAATAAAATAAAAAGCATAAGGAAAAGGGAGAAAACAATCACATCCAGCCGAATAATGATGTCAGCCATGACTTTAACCCTACTAGAGTACTATACAATGCCAGCCCCTTTGTTGCTATGGGGAACAGAAAAAAATATCGCAAGAGTGAGATCCCCCTCTTAACTTCCTGGCCCCTTCCTACCTTTTTTCACCCTTCTCTGGGTCACATTTTGTAGTATCCCAATTTCTTTTCAGCCCATTCAAAAAGTACCGTGACAATCCAGTTCATCCCAAAATAAAAAAGCCCGGCAATAAAAATAGGAACCGTGGAAAACTGACGGGCAGAGGCATTCTGGGCAACCCGAAACAATTCGGCTACCCCAATAGTTTGAGCCAGGGCGGTGTCTTTTACAAGGGTAATAACTTCATTTCCCATCGCAGGAAGAATACGACGTACCACCTGAGGCAAAATCACCTTGAAAAAGGTCTGGCTCGACGTTAAACCAAGACTGCGGGCGGCTTCCCATTGCCCCCGGGGAATGGCATCAATGCCACCCCGATAAATTTCTGCAAAATAGGCCGCATAATTTATGGAAAAGGCGATAATCACCGCAATAAAGCGATCATAAGAAAGACGAAAGAGATAATAGGGCGCAAAATAGACAAAGAGAAGTTGCAATATAAGCGGTGTCCCTCGCATGATAAGCACATAGAAACTTACCGGACCTCGAATAAGAAAAGTATGAGAACGGCGAGCAAGGGCCACCGGCAGAGCAAGGGGTATAGAAAAGAGGAGGGTAAGAGAAAAAATAGCCAGGGAAATCCCTGTGCCTTCGAGCATTGTTTTGAGTAGGGGAACCACAATCACCTCACTCCACGATACAAGGCCCCCCTTTCAGGGGGCCCAGTACTTATTTGAAAACAAGTAAACAGTTTATAAGGGGTTATCTTCCCAGGATCGAAATATCTTCCCCAAACCAGGCCGTGGTAATCTCGGCTAGCTTTCCATCCTTTGCCATGGCAAGCAAGGCCTGTTCTACCGCATCTCGCAGGGCTACATCTTGCTTGCGGAACCCTATGCCGAATTCTTCTTCTGCAAGACCGGGAAGAATGATGCGAAAAGCCTTGCCCGACCGCTGAATATTATCGTTTGCCACAATTCGGTCCATCAACACCCCATCGACCCCACCAATTTCAAGGTCCATCAGGGCCGTCAGGTTATCTTTAAATTCAACAACCTGTTTCAAACTTTTTTTAAAGTCCCCACTGGCATTCAATGCTTCCGCCGCGGAAGACCCGGCCTGGAGGCCCAGGGTCTTTCCTGTTAAATCTTCTAGCTTCTGATAGGGTGCATCCTTCTTAACCACCACCACCTGGGCATTCTTTAAGTACGGCTTAGTAAACAGGATGTTTTTTGCCCGTTCTTCGGTAATGGTAAAACCATTCCAGATACAATCGATTTTCCCGGTGTTAAGTTCCTGTTCTTTGGCGTTCCAGTCGATAGGTTGGAGTACCAGTTGAACCCCAAGCCGCTTGGCGACCTCCCGGGCAAGGTCGATATCATACCCGACAATCTCATTTTGCTCGTTTCGATAGCCCATAGGGGGAAAGGCATCATCTAGTCCAAGAACAAGGGTACCTTTCTCTTTTATTTTCTTTAATGAAAGGTCCCCACTGGTTTCCTGTTTGGTACAACCTACCATTGCCAGGAGCAGCACCGCTCCCCATACCACATACCGTTTCATCGTTCCTCCTTACCTTATATAAAACAGCGCCCCCAGTATGCCGGAAAAGAATCCCCTTGTACAGAGAAGAGGACTATTGTGCCACCGAGGAGCGTCACTGTTTCCCTAAAAAATCCCACCACCAGAGGGGGGTGTATACGGGACCACCTCGTTGCAATACACTGGAAAAGAAGGTGCAGCGCGTGACGATACCCTGGGCTGATATTCTGAGGTGTCGTTCCTCGGGGCTCAGCACAATATAGAAACGACCGGAGCGGGCCACCGTGATATGGGGCACAAAGGGACGATGGGAAGGCCTGAAATCGGGAAGCGGTACCGTCTGAGCAAGGGGGAGGAGCGCTTCTTCGATAGCCGTGGCTAAACGGCTAATATCGGCTCCACCGGCACCGAGGCCGAGGGCTAACACGGAGGCGGGCCGCCGGGGCGGAAATAGGTGGAGACCCTCCGCAGCAATCAATATAGGCACCACATCACGCAAGAGGGGCAGTAAAACCTCCCGTAGCTGGTCCACCACCGTCACCGGCGTGCTTCCCAGGAAGGCAAGGGTCAGGTGGAGATTGGTTCGGGTGGTCCACCGGAAGTCTTCATGGGCCGCCTTTAAGGGGGCAAGGCCACGCTCCATCTCATCGATAAAATCAGAGGGGAGTTCCAGGGCAAGGAAGGTTCGCAGGGGGGCTTTTTCTCCCCTATGTTCTGCAGGTCCCGACCACACTGAACTCATACATCCTCTCCCAGGTATGATTTTATGAGAGAAAGTTTTAATTCCCGAAGCAGAGGGGTAATCGATACTTTGTAGATATGAGGATTAAGGAGCCGTTTGTAACTTTCGTCAAATTGTTCAAGGCCCCCTTGCACCCGCCGCTGAAGTTCTTGCAGGGAAGGAGGAGCTTCCAGAAGGGTGCCCTCTTTCATCTTAAGATGCAACAAGGGTTTTGCCGCTCCTTCATTGTGGTAATGGAAATGTCGATAGTCCCCCGCCGGATGGTAAAAGGCATAGTCCTTCCCAGCCTCAAGTGTTTCGGGGTCCCGGCCCTGCCAGCGTTGGTCCAGGGTCATCACGTCGGCCACGGCCTGGCCTTCCCCATCGTAGAGGCGCCACAGTTGTTTTATGCCCGGCGTCGTGGTTTTCTCGGGATTATCGGAAAATTTCATGACCGGCTCAAAGGTTCCATCGGCGTTTTGCCGGGCCACCAGTTTGTACACCCCCGTAAAGGCCGCCTCATTGCCGCCGGTTACCAGGTTTGTACCCACACCCCAGCTATCGATGGGGGCTCCCGCCCGGGTAAGGGTTTCGATGATATACTCATCCAGTTCGTTAGAAACGGTGATGGTGGCATTCGAAAGTCCCGCCGCATCAAGCTCTCGACGCACCTCCCGGGAAAGGTAGTGGATATCCCCCGAATCAAGGCGAACCCCAAACTTCTTTCCCTGCGCGGCCAGGTCCCTTCCTACCCGAATCGCGTGGGGAAGGCCGCTTTTCAAGGTATCATAGGTATCGATGAGAAAAACGGTTCTCTCCGGATAAAGGGAGGCATAGGCCCGAAAGGCGGCCTCCTCATCCAGAAAGGACATGACCCAGGAATGGGCCATGGTCCCCATGACGGGGATGCCATACTTTTTGCCCGCGAGCACATTGGAAGTGGCCCGGGCACCTCCGATAAAGGCGGCCCGGCTTGCCGAAAGGGCCCCATCGGCCCCCTGGGCACGGCGAAGCCCGAATTCTAAGATAGCCCCTCCCCGGGCAGCGAGCCACACCCGGGCCGTTTTAGTGGCGATAAGGCTCTGAAAATTGATGGTATTGAGGAGGAGTCCCTCAATGATTTGGGCTTCGATAAGAGGAGCTTCGATACGGATGAGGGGTTCGTTAGGGAAAACGATGGAGCCTTCGTCCATGGCCCACACCGACCCGGTAAAGCGAAAATTTTCCAGGTACTGAAGAAAAGAAGCTTCAAACAGGCCAAGGGATTCAAGATAGGCCAGGTCTTCCTGGCTAAAACGAAGTTCCGCCAGAGCCGAAAGAAAGGGTTCTAACCCCGCAAAGACCGAAAAGCCCCCCTGGAAGGGGTGGCGACGGAAAAACATATCAAAAACCGCCGGGCGGTTCATCCCCTCTTTCCAATAGCCCTGGGCCATGGTGAGTTCATAAAAGTCAGTAAAAAGGGCGGACCTCATAGCACCAGTATACCCCTCGCCCTCCATCACGGCAAGGGAAAGACCCGGTACTGGCGCAGGTGCACCGAGGGTGCCGGTGTCCTGGGGAAGCGGGCACATCTCCGAAGGGGACGCTGTCGGCCCCAGCGGAGCGGGTCCCTTCCCTGGAACGGCGAAGCAGTTCCCGGAGTCCCGCGACCCCCGGCGGGCACAATGGTGTGGGTTCCCTTGCTCCACAGGCGTCGGTCGCGCCGACGGAGCAAGGGTCATGGGGAAGCGAGCGCCTCCGGAGGGGACGCTGTCGGCCCCAGCGGAGCGGGTCCCTTCCCTGGAACGGCTGCGGTCATTCTGACGAAGGGGTCAGGAAGTCAGGACACTATCCGCAGAGAAGAGCCGGAAATGCTTTTTACTACCTCGATTCGGCTGGGGATGCGGTTTTTCATTTCGGGGACGTGGGAAATAAGGCCCACCATGCGGTGCTCCCTAATCTCATCCAGGATGGCCAGGGCAAGCTCCAGGGAGGCTTCGTCAAGGCTCCCAAAACCTTCGTCAATAAAAATGGCATCCAATCGAATAGCCCCCGAACGATTCTGGATAGAGTCGGCAAGCCCCAGGGCAAGACTGATGGAAGCCATAAAGCTCTCCCCCCCTGAAAGGGTATGACAGGGACGGGCCTTGCCGGTGTAGGCATCAAACACTTCCAGGTCCAGTCCCGCCCGGCCCCTTCCGCCGCTTCGTTCCCCCTGCAGAAGAAGGGAATAACGCCCCTCGCTCATTTTGCGGAGCCGCCCGTTGGCATAGCTGGCAACCTCCGCAAGGTACAGCTGGAGCAGCCACGCATCAAAGGCAATCCGTTTAGGGTTATTCCCCGAAAGGTCATCCGCCAGGGTACGAAGGCGACCATATTCCTCCCGAAGGCTTTCGTACCGCCCTTTCGCTTCTTCATACCGCCGACCATCTTCTTCCAGCGTAACCAGTTCCCGTAACAGGTCCTCCCGCTGTTGGGTAAGGGCGGTTTCTTCCTGTTGCAGACCTGTAAGCCTATCCTGGAGCTCTTCCGCCAGGGGCATTTCCGCCTCTGTGAAAAACCGCATTATTTCCGCAGGTTCCGCGGAAAGAGAAATGGCCCTTTCCGCCTGGACCGGCGTTCCCCCCTCATTCGGCGCCGGGGGTACCATCTTCTTCTTGAGGGCCCCGAGTTCTTCCTGCAGGCGGGTCTGTTCAAGTTCTATCTGATGGAGCCGCCCCTCAAGGGCCTGCTGTTCCTGATAAAAGCGGTTAATCCCTTCCTGGAGCGTTTCTTCCTGTTCCAGGGCCCTTTTAAGTTCTTCCAGTTCGGCCACCGTAGCAATGCCACTTTCCGCCAGGGCCCGGGAAAATCGTTCCGCAAGTTCCTGAGCCCGACGTTCTGCCTCTTCTAGTTGTTCCGTGGCCGCCTGACACTGGCTATGAATAGCAGCCCCTTGATTCTTCAGGTCCTGAAGGTGCTGCTCGTACCTGGCAAGAGCGGCATCCCCCTCAGAAAGACGTTGGGTAAGCAGCCTCAAGGCAGTTGCCACCGAATCGGTCTGCCACTTTTCCGTAAAACGGACAAGGCGGCCTTCCTGTTCACGAATGAGGGTTTCCGTGTTTTTTATTTGCTCTTCCAGCCGGGCAAGCTCAGCCTGGACGTTTCCCATTTCCTGTTGATGCTGGACATAGTGACCAAAAAGGGCATCCCGTTCCTGCCGGGCCCGATTGGCCTTCTGGGAAAGCCCTGCCATTTCAGTGGCAAGGCTACTCGCACCAGCAAGGGCCCGTTGAATACCCTCCCCCGAGGGGAACTGGTCAGAAGATGTAAGGCCCTTCAGTTCCGGGAAAGACCCTTCCAGGGCCATCAAATTTTCCCGAATGGAAGGGTAATACCGCAGGGCCTCTTCCCTTTGTTCGCGGATAAGGGCCGCCTCTCTTTCTGCGGCCCCATAGGAAGCGCCAACATCCTTTAGGACTTGCTGCACCTGTTCTCGCCTCTGGCGGAGTTCTTCAAGAAGGGGCGCCACATCGGTCAATTCCCCCTCGGCCCGGGCAGGATGAGGATGATGGGTTGAACCACAGACAGGGCAAGGACTACCGGGCTGCAGGGTGGCCGCCAGGTAGAGCGCCGCCTGTTCCTGCCGCTGACGGAGGAGGGCCCCTTCGGTCTGGCGAAGCTCCGCATCAAGTGCCGCAAGGGTTTTCTCCTTTTCCTGGATGGCTCTCCTTTTTTCCTCTATCTGTTGCCGAAGAAGCCCTTCTTGCTCCTCCCACGTATCTATTTTTTCCCGCCTTTGAAGAAGCTCCCGGTACAGGCGCAGCAGGTCCTGGAGGGTCGAGTTTTTTTCCTGATACTCAGGGAAAGCTGCGGCAAGGCCTTCCAGTTCTTCCAAACGGTGGGTTTCATTCTGGAGTGCCTCCGTAAGCTTCCCCAGACGTGCCTCGAGAAGACTCTTCTTTTGTTGTAGTTCTTGCAGCAGTTTCCGATTCTGGCAGAGGGTTTCTTCTTCCTTTACCGCCTGTTCGAGTAATCCCCGTTGTTCCCGCAGTTGGTTCAGTTCTTCCCGGAGTTTTTCATAGCGGGGCCGTTCTTCTTCCTGTTGTTCCAGTTCCTCCCGGGACCTGGCAAGGGCCGCTTCTCGTTCCGCCTTCGTTCGGGTACGTTCTGCCACATCCTGCCGGGCCTGTTGGACTTGTTCCCAGAGAGGAAAGAGGGCCCGGCTTTCCTGAATTCGGGCAAGCAGGTGTTCCTGGCTCTGGATAGCAGGACGCTGCACCTCGAGGGCTTTTTTTTGCGCCCCCACCTCTTTCCGCTGCCCTTCCATGGTTTCCCAGCGTTGCACCAGGGAAAGGTAGGTTTCTAGCTGTTTGCGGAGTTCCACGAGGAGTCCCTTCTTTTCTGCCAGATGATCCACCCTTTGACGAAGCTGTTCCTTCCGTTCCTTTCCCTGTTCTGGGTCATAGCGGGAAAGGATATCCTGAAAAAGGCGCTGGGCTTCCTCTTGCCGGGAAGCAAGGTCCCGGGCCCGCTGGGAGGCCCATTCCCGGAGCCGAACCGCCTGTTCCACCGGAAAAAGCTTTTGAAGCACCTGCTGCCGTTCGGTGGAATTCAACCTGAGGAAGCGGGCAAATTCTCCCTGCGGGAGAAGGACAATTTTAGAAAACTCCTCCCGGGAAAGCCCCAGGAGTTCCCGAATGATACGGTTGGTTTCGCTGGTCTTGCCACTGAGGGACTGCCATCCCGTTCCTTCATCCCAGAGAAAGAGGAGGGCTGTTTCATCCACCGTGGTGGTGCCGGTGCCCCTTGTTTTGGGCCGTTCCTGCTGGGGATGGCGTTCTACCCGATACCGGGCAGGGCCCAGGAAAAAATCGAGCCGGACCCAGCAATCATCGGTAAGGGCCGCAAAATCGCTCTTGATACGACTGTACAGGCCCGTTCTGCTCCCGGCAAGCTCCCCATAGAGGGCAAAACAGAGGGCATCGAAGATGGTACTTTTCCCTGCCCCGGTCTTACCGCAGATAAGGAAAATGTCCGCCAGCCGAGTAAAGTCGATGTGGTGCTCCCCCACAAAGGGGCCAATGTTGAACATCGTGAGCTGAAGGGGTTTCACCGGGCACCTCCTCCCTGGTACTGTTGTTCCAGTTCAAGAAGCAGCCGGTTAAACAATTCTAGCCGCGCCGGATCAGCCTGCTGGTACAATTCCGTCAGAAACAGAGAAAAATCTTCCACCAGGTTTTTCCCTTCTCCCCGGCCCTGGGATCGGCGCACTTCTAACTGATGGACACTCAGCTGGGTCAGGGCCCGGTCTTGTTTTACCGACAAAAGATAGGGAAATCGCTGGCGAAGTATCGACAGGGGATTTTCTACAAGGGCCTCATCGGTAAGTTCAATTTCTAAATACGAGGAACGGAGGGCCCCCTCTTCTTTTTCGAGGGGGCCGCCGGGTAAGAAAGATGCAAAGGGCCCCGAAAGCCGTCGCAACGGCCGGAGGGGATGCAGGGGGATGGGGGTAACCAGGGGGGACCGGCCTGGCTCGAGTTCCACCGAAAGGACCACCTTTGTTTGATCCGCCTCATCAAAACTGTAGGCCAGGGGACTACCGCTGTACCAGCCATTGGGGGACACCTGCTGGTTTCGGTGGAGATGCCCCAGGGCAAGGTAATCAAAACCGGCAAAAAGGGCCGGATCTACCTGTTCGGCCGTTCCCACAAGCAGGCGTTCCGAATCACTTTCCGCACCTCCCCGGGCAAAAAGGTGGGCCACCAGGATGCTGTGGTCTACCCCCTCTCTAGAGCACTGGCTTCGCTGCTGTTCCAGGCGGCGTGCAATCCGCTGCATACGCTCTTTTTGGCGCCGCAGAAGCATCGGTTCGGAACTAGTTGAAAAGGAAAGCTCCCTCTGGGAATCAGGGGGTGGCGGGGTTCCATGGTCCGGGTCCACCTCTTCTTCTGCCCATTCCAGGGTGGGATACAAAAAAGGAAGGAGGAAGAAGGCCGTTCGTCTTCCCGCCGCATCCTCCACAATGAGGGGCTTCTGGCTTTCTTCCATGGTGGTAGCAATGTGGATCCCCATGGCCTGGAAGAGTTCCTTTCCATAGGCAAGGCGCTGGGCCGAATCATGGTTCCCACTGATGATGCACAGCCGGGTGGGGGGACTTACTTCCCGGCATCGGGCAAGGAAAAAGCCCAGCAGGGTTACCGCTTCGGCGGAAGGGATGGACCGGTCGTACACATCCCCCGCAATCAGCAGGGCATCATAGCGATCCTCCTGCAGGATCCGTAGGAGTTCTTCCAGGATATGATATTGATCTTCGATAAGGGGCCGTTCGTGGAATACCCGCCCCAGGTGCAGGTCACCGGTGTGGAGGATCTTCATGGCCCTACTGTAAAGGGCCCGGGAGCGGCCGGTCAAGGGGAGCGAGGCCCCTACTCCTTTTTAAAGAGGAGATACTCCCGGGCGTTCCCGCTTACATGGGGATGGAAATCCGCATACTGGGTACTATCGGCAGGATAGGACTGGTAATAGGCATTCCAGTCGGCCGCAATACGGGAGGCCGTATATGCATAGAGTTCCGTGGTAGTAAGGTAGCTATCCCCATCGGCATCCCCATAGGAGGCCCCTCGAAGAAGATAATACGTAAAGACCCCCGTAGGGCTTCCTCCAGAGGTTTCTGATTCCCAGCTATACTCGCCCATGCCCGCCGCAGCAAGAACCACCGTGGAGTCCGAGCTTTCATAGGAAACATAGGCGGTAATGGCATCGCCCAGGGCCCCGAGGAAGAAGCCATAACGGCTGGTGCCGTCATCCAGGTAGCCGTACACGGGGGGTATCCCGTCGGTGGTGGCCCCGGCGTCCACGAAGCCACCAGAATAACAGCTATCCAGGATGAGCACCCGATGGGTAATGCCCGCCCCGTCAAAGGCAGCCTTGAGGTCCGCGGCGGTAATCAGGTTTTGTTCTTGCAACGTAACGGATTGACCACTTACCTGCAGGGCATCGTAGGGCACGATGGCCGCTTTGCCTTCACTAGTCGCCGTACCGTGGCCCGAAAAATACAAGACCACAAGCCCCGAAAAACCCTGCAAATTCTTAATATCCGAGAGGATAGCGGCCTTTGTTACGTTCGAATCGGTTCGCTGGGTAACCGTGTACCCCTGGCGGGTAAAGAGGGCCGCCATATTGGCCGCGTCGTTGGTAGGGGCGCTGAGGTCGTTATCATCAGGATTAGCATCATTAAGTGGCGGATAATCGGCCACGCCGTACACCAGGGCCACCCGCTGGGATGCCTCGGGGATAGTACATCCTCCAAGGGTAAGGCCCCCACCCAGAACCATAATAATTCGTACTATGAAAAGCAGTCTCCCCCAGGAGAAACAGTCTACCAGTATTCTGTTATTCATAGGCCCCTCTCTCCTGGGTAGAAGAAACAGGGGAAGACACCATCAGGGAAGGCTGTTCCTTTTTCCAGGGATACCAGCGGAGGGTTACCATGAGGGCCCCTCCCACATTGTATATGTCCCGCCGCAAGAGATAGGACAGCGTCCCCGAAAGGGTCGCTTCCCATCGGAGATGTAAGGGCAGGGTAAGAAATTCCGTTTGTACCTCCACCAGGGGAAAGAAAAAGTAGGAATCCGAATAGGTATACTGGGCCAGGGCAAGGCTTCCCCGCACCCCGAGGGCAAGGGGCCACTCTCCTAAAATTTTCCCTTTGTAGGAGTAGCCAAGGCCAAACTGGGTAGCCCAGAACCCCCGGTAACGGTACCAGAAAGGGGAGACCGCCGAAGGCTGGGCAAAGAGGAAGCCCATACTCAGGGCTATTCGCCAGGGCTCTCCCCGACTTACCTCCAGCATGAACTGGGAATGGGCCTGGGGAAGCACCCCGTAGTCCTCTTGCCAGGAGGCCCACACCCCACCGCCTCCCTGGAGGGCGTAGGCCACCGTTTCAAGTACAGGGGAAGGGCTCCCTTCCTTTGCCGTTTCCTGGGCCTGAAGGGTCACATCCCCAAAGGCCACACCTAAAAGGAGGGCCACAAAAAAAAATAGGCCCCTTCGCAACGGAAGGGCGTCTCTTATCGCAATTCTTCTATCCACACCACGTCCTTTGATGCCACCACCACCCTTTGCATCATCTACCAGTCTACTTACTTCTATATAACTTTTCGAAGGGCCCCTTCAGGAACAGAGTAGAAGCCTTTTCCCCGGGCACTCCTGTCATGCCCGTCGCATCTTCCTGTTTCTTCTTACCCTTCTTTTTTTGATAATAGCACACAAAACCCCCGGGGCCTAGCATTCCCCCGTAATTTACAAAGATTTTATGGTTTTAAACAAAATCGTTAAAAGTGATGTATACTGAAAGAGGGAGGAACCACTAATGAAAGCATCCCTTCCTCTATCCATAGGGTTGTTCGTGGCATTTCTGGGGCTGGGCTCCCCGGAACTTCTGTGGAGTCAGTGGGCCCTGCCTACGCTGGGGAATGTGCAGGAAGCTCTTTCCGCAAGCGGTAGTTTTTCCATCGTTCCCTGGGATACCTGGGGGTCCGGAGACTGGGATGCCCTGATGGACGAGTTTTTTGGGTACACCACGCCCCGGACAAGCCAGATGTATGTCCGCATGGATACCACCGCCACCACCACCTACGAGGGGGACCTCTTTATCAAGAAACTGGGACTCCGTCTAGGTATCAATATTGATGTGGACAGCAACTTTGTGGGAAAGCTCTACCGCTTCATGGGATACATTGGCTTTAAGGGCTTTACCCTCCGCTACCAGCAGTCCCGCCTTAAGGGGACCGCCGTCTGGACGGGGAATCCCGTCAGTGGGATGCCCCCCGAGTATGCCTTTGATAATCCCCTTATCAATGTGGACCTCTTATACTATTTTGATAAGGGAATCGATTATCTTGGCCTTGGCTATTCCAGCTACCGGCTTCCGGTCCAGTTAAACATCCTCACCTATAACGAAACCCTGGACTCGGTCTGGTGGGCCCCCCAGAGTGCCACCTATCAACCCGACATGGATTTCCATATCTATTCGTTGCTCCTCGGGCTTGATACCCTTCAGCAGGTATTCTTTAAACGGGGTATCCTCGCGGGATTTGAGGGTTTTGCTATCTGGCTTGCCACCCAGGATCGCTTTGGGCTTGGGCTTTCGTATATCAGCGATGAGGCCGCTACCTGGGTCTCGACCGCCAATGGGGGAGCTCAGCTCTGGAGCGCCACCCAGATCGCCATGCTGGTGGATTACAACCTTATTGTGGGAGGCCAATGGGTAGGGAATCTCGGACCGATCCGGGCGGGGCTCGGTCTGGGCTTCCAGATTGGAGGGCAAACCGTCACCTGCATCACCCCCCGGGGCCCCGTGGATAGCAGCGCCTACGTAGACGCTTCCCCCTCGGTGTACCTGTACCATTACGGGCCTATCCTGAAAGTGATGGTCTCGTGGTAGTACCCCCAAAACCATGGGTCTCTTCCGCTCCGATGTGATACTCCGGGATGCCCAGGAGTTCGATGGCGACCTGCTGGGTAGGAAGAAGGGCAAGTTTTTCTTCTATCGTGAGCCATTTCATAAGATCCGCAAGACGTTCTTCCAGAGGCAGGGATGGATCGGCTTCCCAGAAAATCCCTCGAACAAAATAAAAGGCCCCTTTCTCTTTTGAGAAAGGGGCGCTGGGGTAATTGCTTAATTTACTCAGCAGGCTTTAACGAAAGGTCAGTGATATAGAGCACCTTGGCGGGGTTATCGGTCCAGAACTGAATGGCGTACAACTCCCGGGTTTTCTTAAAATTCTTAGTCCACTGTTCATGGGCCCGGATGTTGTTCTTTACCGCCACCAACTTATTTTTATCTATCTTACCCAGATAGAATGAAACAAGCCGCCCCTTAGCATCCCCTTCATTATAGATAAGGGCACAGTTATAGTTTCCCTCTCCCCCGTAAAAACCGCCAATCTTCCAGGATAGATACACCAGGTTTTCCAGGGTGATGGGTTTTTCAAGCACATAGGCAAAGCGAACTTCCCCTTTAGAGTTAGCCGTCACCTTAAGGGCCTTTTGTCCATCGAACTCTACTACAGTGGCGGTGGCCCCCGTTAAAGGGGGTTCACTGGGGATCGATACGTCCCGATCAATAACCAGTTTAACGGGTCCCAGGGTTTCTGCGAGGCTATTACAATCATTATCGGTGGCGGGCCGTTCTTCAACAGGACCACCCCCTGCCTTTGTTCGTTCGGCTATCTTTGCCTGCGCCCATGCCAGGGTTTCGGCCCCC
The DNA here is from genome assembly GCF_004343725.1 of Treponema sp. J25. Lineage (NCBI taxonomy): Bacteria > Pseudomonadati > Spirochaetota > Spirochaetia > Treponematales > Treponemataceae > Treponema > Treponema sp. J25. The sequence continues at coordinate 74,908 of NZ_PTQW01000010.1, read as the reverse complement.
GTGGTTGTAGAAGCCCCCTCGGTATACACAATTCCTCGCCCATTGGTGGCCAGATATACCCGCCCATAAATTCGGGGGTCCCCGGTAATCGCCGTGTTAGCAACTCCGAACTGATGCTGATCATCGTTAATTCGAGTCCAGTTCTTTCCCTTATCGTCCGACTGGTATATTCCCCACTTTCCCTTTATTTTTCCATTAATGTACAGGGCCTGATAGGAAGCCCGGGGGGCTGCTTTACCCAGACCTACTACCGAAGCAGCTTCCACATTGGGAATTCTTTCCCAATTTTTACCTCCATCAACACTATGGAAAAGACCCAGGTTTCCTGCGGCAAACCACAGGTGTCCTTCCAGTCCAAGAACGGCAGTAAAATCCGAAGCCGACATGAGTTCTTCCCCTTTTTCGTTTTTGGGAAGTTTCCCCGCCGCATCCCGCTTTCCTGCGGCAAACACCTGGGTATTTACCACGGAAAAACTCTTTGCCCCATCAGTACTGGCATAAAAAACCCCCTCATGATAGGCATAGAAACGGGCAGGATTCACCCGATCAGCTGCAAGGCGGGCATTAGAAGGGATACCCTTTGCGGGGACCCACGTCTTCCCCCGATCGGCGGACCATGAGACCGGCACATCCTTACCACCGGGGGCCCAGAGAATTACCGATGCATCGGCGGCTACCGCCACAGAACCAGTCCAGCCCGTATCGGCCCCTTCGATATAATTGTGGGCCGGTTTCCACGTTAGACCGTAATCATCACTAATTCCCATCTTTCCGTCCCCCATGCGCACCATAAACCAGGGTTTTTGCCCCGCATAATCTAGGCTGTTCACGGCGCTAATGTAGGGATCCACAATCATGTTGGGGGCTTTAGCCAGGTCCCAGTGTACAAACCCTCCAATATCGCCCATACCACTTACCAGGTGAGGCCCTTCTGGGGGACTTATCAGGTCAAGGACCGCCGTTTCTTCGATGCCCTTCGCCATGATTTCTATCTTTACCTTTTTCCCCTTGTCCCAATCGGTAAGGTTTTTACTTCCCCAGATGGTAGCCCCAGTTACATAGAGCAACTTGTTCGAGTCAAAGGGATCGATTTCGATATCGACGATCATCCAACCGAGTTTGGGGTTTTGTTCGGGGAGGGCCTTCTCTGTACCCCAATCGATCCAGGGGCTCAGGCGGTAGTCGAGCTCATAGTAGTTTTCCCGGTTCGGATAGGTTGTCATCCTCCAGATGGGGTTCCAGGTTTTTCCTCCATCGGTACTCCGATACAATACTTCATCGGGCCACCATTCGTTCAGAGTAGAGGCCACCAGCACCTGGGGATTTTGCCAATCCACGGCGACGCTTCCCACACCCCGATCGTCGGTCCGGCGATTCGGGTCGTGATCATGCTTAGGCAGGGATATATCGGTCCAGGTTTTAGTGGCAAAGGTATATTTCCAGATGGCCCCCCCCTGATAACTCGAGCTAAAGGGGCCAAATCCGGCGTTGTAGGAGATAATCATGGCACCCTCAGGAGAATAGGTACACTTGATGGGATAGTATTTGTAGCAAGGACAATTTTCAGAAAGATGACCGTGAGCTTCGCCCGGCTTGTAGGCCTCCGCATAGGGCTGGCCCGCAAGGGGATGCCAGCTGACTCCTCCATCGGTAGATTCGTAAATGGTAGCACCCGTATCCATCACTCCCACATAGATGTGTTTTGACCCTTCGCCGGGTTTTCCTGATGCGGGGTCAAACACTACCCAGCCAATCCCATGAAAATGCCGGAAGCCGCCACAGTAGGTCTCAAAGTCCTTATCGTACACATTTCCTCTGGTAGGGAAGGAGGTAACCTCTTCCCAGGTGTACCCATAATCGGAACTCCGCCATAAGCCATTACCGAATGAACCAAAGTACACAATTTTGTTGTTGTTTGGATCGATGGCAAGCCGTTCCCCAATGCCCCGGCCTGGCATATTGGCCCCCAGCTTAAACGGGAGGGGAACCCGCTTAAAGGTATTCCCGTAATCTTCCGAAATCAACATTTCCCCATTGGTGGGGTCCCACTCATTGGTATACATGCCTGTGGCTAAAATAAGCCGATTGGGTTCCACCGGGTCCGTGGCAAGACTGGCGATACCAAGACGCCCCCAGTCTTCCACTCCCGCAAAGTCTGTGAGGGGGATCCACTCTTCTTTTTGGGTATCCCAGCGGTAAGCTCCCCCAATATCGGTACGGGCATAGACAAGGCCCTTCTGTTTAGTGTTGTAGATAATACCGGTGACAAAACCGCCACCCACGATGGAAACATTCTTCCAGATTTTTGGGCCCGCCGCCGAACTTGATCCACCGGCGGGACTTCCACTCGAAGCGCAACCTACAAGAACCCCTATGATGCCTATACAAAGGACAGCCCTTTCTATTAGGGAAAATTTTTTTTTCATAGCAAACACCTCCTCCTTTGTGCTTCTCTGGTAAAGGTTAAGAAACGTCGAGGATTCGGGGCAGGAAGGGTTCTTTTCATCCACAAAATCTACCTCTACCTGGAAGGCAGGACATTCTTCTTCCTTCGTGCCCCGGATTACCCTGTGACCATTTATTGTAAAAAGAGAGGGAAAAAGGGGCCACCGCATTTTTTTAAGTTTTTTCCTTGAGAAATTAGGGATCCCTCCTTTCGGATTACGAACCACTTCCTGAAAACTCCTACCCCAAAGAGCACAGAAAATAGGTCTTCCCGCTTATGTTGCAACCGACGCCGAAGCTGTAGGGCCAAACCTAAACCGATGAAGGGCCAGATTCCCCCGAAATACCAGGTACAGGTCGTGGATACCTTCAATCGGTGCAATAGGGAAAGCCAGGGTAGCCCACACAAGATCAGGCCGCTGGGGGGCATCGGGGATCGCACAGATATCTGTAGTCGTCGGAAGGGGAAGGACTGCATGGGGAGGCCCTTCCAGACTATCAAGATAAAGTTCGAGAGTAGTTCCGGGCCCTGCCGCGGCAGTAACCTCAATAACGGTTTTTCCCCCCTCAAAATCTATTTCCCGGTAAAGAACCCAGAGGACCGATTCAAGAATATCCTGGGCACTTCCGTTCCTATCGTTTTTTCCCTCCCCGGGGGCTCGCAGCCCCTGTCCCTGGAAAGGGGTCTTACTCTTCTGAGGATGCTCCCCATTTACAACACCATACGCTGCCCCCCCATGGAGTTTCTCTTGTCTTTTAGTCGTTCCAAACACCGCCGGTATAGGTTCACCCCGCTTTTCATGGAGATAACACCACTGATAAGAGTCGTAGCTCCAGGCCTCAATAGAGTCGGCGCAGCGGGGGGGCAGGCTTTCCCCCAGTATTTCAATCTCCGTGGAAAGACGAATATCCTCGGAAGAGGCCCCGATCATGATGCTCGCCCGGCCCGGCTCCACCCAGAACCGACCCTGCCGCACATCCCAGATGGCCAGGTCCTCGGCTCGCAAACGAAATTCCACCGGGCGAGCTTCGCCCACCCTAAGGTGTAGTCGTTCAAAACCCTTCAAGCTTCGCAAAGGACGGGGGGCCTTCGAACCATAAAACGCTACATAGAATTGAACTACCTCGTCGGCCGGCAGAGGCCCCTCGTTTACCACGGTACAACGAATGGATACCTCTGCGCCGGGGGCAAGACGGGGGGAAGAACAGCGAAGATCCTTATAGGTAAAGCGACTATAGGAAAGGCCATGACCAAAGGGAAAGAGCACAGGTCGCCGAGTATACTGATAGGTAAGGCCCGAACGGATAATGTCATATTCCATGATATCCGGTAGCCCCTCTTCCCGTTCGTACCAGGTTAAGGGGAGCCGACCCGCGGGGCTCACCCTTCCCACGAGCACATCCACAAGACCATTTCCCAGTTCCTGTAAGCCATGGGCAAGATACACGATAGCCGGCGCTGCCCGCTCTTCCTCATCCAGCATAAAGGGATAACTTGCCATTAGGACCACTACCGTCCGAGGATTTGCAGCCAGCACCGCCTTAAGCAGGGCCGACTGATAGGGTGGTAATCGCAAACTGGGCCGATCGACCTCTTCTTTTCCATTAATAACTGGATTATTACCCAGACAGAGAATAACCGTTTCAGCCCCTTTTGCCGCTTCAACCGCCTTTTCAATACCATCCCGCAGAAGATGCATCATAAGTGGCGTAGGCTCGGTACAAAACCGTTCAAGGTGAAAGTTCCCTTCCTTATCAATACGAAGGGTCTTACTATTCCAGGTTCGGAGGAACGCCGGACCTTCCCGGTACAGGGCACAGTTTTTCTCGATGAAAGGGGAACCCACAATGGTATCTGTTTTTCTCCATTCGGAGAAAGCAAATTTCCTTGCCCTTTGCTGTTCGGTCCCCCCATCTTTTGGCTCCTGCATCGCTTCATGCTGAAAAGGGCCGTCCTTTGTGAGCTCTGCGATACCACTTCTTTCTCGCCTTGAAGCAATATGTGCGGGTACCAGATTATAGAGGGTGGTAATAAACCAATTTAACGTCGTAGAAGCAGTTACTTTAAGGGGACTATCTCCATAGCCTTTTCCTTCACCCCAAAGGTCCTCTCCTTCTGCTGGCTGACGTGACACGTCAAAGGACTCCTTTGTTTCGAGGTAGCGCTGTCGTTCAGGGCTATAGAGGGTATTTGCTCCCCAGCCCCAATCTTCCCGGACAAAAACTGCGGCGGGAGTCTCCGGGGGAACCTTTCCAATCCGAAGGTTCCCATCCCCATCTATCACCAGGGGCCGGCCATCCATGGTGGTAAAGCATACTTCGTCTAAAGCTCTTTCGCAGATAAACCCCTCTTTTCCCCACTGATCTTCTACGAGCGGACGAAGGGCATCCATCACCGACACCCGATAGGGAGGATTGCCGCTATACCAATCGCTATATACGTGATCTATAAGGGGCCCGATAAGGGCTATTTTTGCCCCTTTCCCCGATGGGATAGGTGAAGAAAGATCTAATGGCAAAAGAGGCCTTTGGGGTCCCTCTACTGGTACACCGTTCTTTAACAATACCACCGATTCCTGCACAGCCCGCCGGGCAAGAGCCCTTTTCCGAGGGCTTTCAGGGCCCTCTTCAACAGGTTGATCATAGGGACAGATACCGGGAGGATCAAAATGGCCGAAACGGAATCGTACTCGCAGGCTTGCCGCCACGGCCCGGTCCAGTTCAGCTTCGCTCATCAATCCCTGTTGCAGAGCCTCCCGGGCAGCGGGAATTACCAGAGCAGGATCATCGGTCATAGTATCCACCCCGTTTTTTAAGGCCGCCGCAATAGTTTGTGCGTGGGTTTCAAAATAATGATGGAGGAGAACCGTACAGCGTACATCGGCCCCATCGGTGACTACATGACCTTTGCCTTCAAGTCCCCAGGTGTTTTTTACAAGGTCTCGCACCAGGGGATGGATCATCATGGGGATACCGTTCACCTCGTTATAGGCGGTCATCAAGGAATAGGCGTCCCCTTTGAGAAAGGCCTTCTCAAAGGCAGGTAGATAGTACTCATACATATTGCGGGGATCTACCGAACAGGAACAGCTCCCCCGATTCTTTTCGTTATTGTTAGCAAAAAAATGCTTAGGCGCACAGGATACCTGAAGGTAAAAAGGATCTTCCCCCTGGGCACCCCGGATGATTTCAGCGGCCAGTTCTCCGGTTAAGTAGGGGTCTTCCCCGTAGCCCTCCTCGGTGCGCCCCCAACGGGGATGTCGTTCCATATCTATGGTGGGGAACCAGAGGGAAAGTCCTCCTTTCCCACTTTTTTTAAAGTAAGCTCGGGCTTCTTCTCCAATAACCTTTCCGATTTCTCGAAACAGCCTCCGATCCCAGCTACAGGCAAGACCAATGGTTTGAGGGAAGGTGGTGGAAACCCCTTCTCGATCTACAAAACCATGGGCCCCTTCCGCTCCGATGTGATACTCCGGGATACCCAGTCGTTCGATGGCAGCCTGCTGGGTAGGAAGAAGGGCAAGCTTTTCTTCTATCGTGAGCCGTTTCATAAGATCCGCAAGACGTTCTTCCAGCGGCAAGGTGGGATCGCGAAAAGGATAGGTTTCCATTGTCAACCTCATGATGCTGTGATACTATCGCAAGAAACGATAGGTGCGTGGGAAGCAGTATAACCGATGGGACCCTCTAAAAAAATCGCTACTATTACAGAAGAATTCCTCAATAATTTGACTATCGATAAAAAACTCCTCGTATTGTATGGATTTAGTTTTCTTCTTCCCATGTTCATTATTGTGACCATGCTTACCCTCTTTTTGTATAACAATTTTCTGGAGAAGGATCTTCAGCAAGCGGAGGGAAACGTACTACGGCTCGAAAAAAGTCTGAGCATGGCCCTCGAAAAGATCGTCGATCTTTCGGATCGATTTTACGCTAACGATCGGATTCACCAGGCAGTCCTGAGGGAATACCATTCGGTAGTCGAAGTCTTTGAAGAATACACCCAACTCTCCTTTCTGGATGATTTTTTACGGCTCCATCCCGAAGTGGCCTGCATCCGTCTTTTTGTGGAGAACCAGGCCCTCCTTAATAACTCCTACTTTATCCAAACCACCGATAGCATCCGAAATCGAGAATGGTACCGCCGAGCTACCCTCCTAAATGGCCGGATCATGTGGGGATGGGAAGAGGATGTTATTTCCCGAAACAGGTATATTTTTCTCTTTCGCCTTATCCGCAAACCCCTGACTGGCCAATGTATTGGGGTCCTTTCTATCGGGGTTTCGCCGGACTATCTCTATCGGCTGTTTGAAGCAGACTTCTTCTCTCTGTACCTTGCCATGGACAACCGGATCGTCTGGAACAAGGATAGCGCCCTGTACGGGAAAACACCCGAATGGCTCTCTAAGGATTTTTTCAGGAAAGACGAAATAGTAAGAAAACTGAAGGTGGAAATAGGCAAAACCAAGTATGCGGTTATTACGAAAACCTTTTCTCCCAAACGGGGGGCGGTAAATGATTTTCAACTCATCTATACCATTCCCATGCAGGACATTCTCCGCCCCACGGTAACGATGATTCTCTTCTCCCTCCTCATCCTCAGTGCGGGGCTCGTATTTTCCATATCCTTCATTGTGCTTTTTTCAAAATATTTCTGGCACCGTATTACCCTTATTCGGGAAGAATTGAATCGGGTGGTCCAAAAGGACTTTGCTATCCTTCCTTCAATTGGAGGGAAAGACGAACTTGCGGAAATTCACAATGACATTTTCCTTACCATTCAAAATATAAAAGAACTTATTCAGGAAGTATACGTCCGAAAGATTGAACAGGGGCAGCTCCTTTCGCAGCAACGGGAAATCCAGTTTAAGATGCTGGTAAACCAGATTAATCCCCATTTCCTGTACAACACTCTGGAAACCATCCGAATGAAAGCCCTGGCAAACCAGGACAGGGAGGTAGCCTACACGGTAAAACTTTTGGGAAAAATCCTGCGGCGCAGTCTTGACTTCTCAGAGAAACCGGTTACTCTTTTATCTGAATTGGAACTCGTCAGTTCCTACCTTGAAATCCAGCGGATCCGTTTTGGGAATAGGGTACATTACGACATCGTAACCCTCTGCGATGCCCAGCATATCCTTATCCTCCCCTTCTTACTCCAGCCAATCGTGGAAAATGCCTTCACCCATGGCTTGGAATCAAAAATCGAAGGGGGCTTCATTTACATTACCACCAGTTGCGAAAAGGGCCTGCTTACCATACAGGTCAAGGATAATGGTAAAGGGATGAGCAAGGAACGTCTTTGGGAAATCCGGGAGCAACTCCAAAAACCCAAAGAGGGCCGCTGTACTTCCATAGGTCTTTTAAACGTGCAACAGCGCATTCACCTGTATTACGGAGACGCTTATGGTATTACCATCGATTCAACAGAAGAAGAGGGCACTACTGTGACGATAGTGCTTCCCCTTCCAACTAAAGAACCATAAAACATCCAGGAGAAGAAGGCTCTATGTACCAAGTGCTTATTTGCGATGATGAAGAGGTGGTTCGGTCAGGATTAAAAACGATTATCGATTGGCAGGTCCTTGGATGGGAAATCTGTGGAGAAGCGGCCAACGGGATCACCGCCCTTGAACTTATTCGAACCCTAAAACCCGATCTGGTACTCCTGGATATCAAGATGCCCGGTCTCAGTGGCATCGATATTCTCAGGGCAACCGCATCGGAGGCGAACCGTCCCCGTTTTCTTATCTTAACGGGGTATGCGGATTTCGAGTTTGCCCGGGATGCGGTTAATTTAGGAGCCGTAGGCTTCATGGTAAAACCCATAGACGAAGAAGAATTAGCAGAACGGATAAAGGATATCACGGTCCTTATTGCAAAAGAAAAGGAAATCTCTCAGCAGCTCGCCGTGGTCACCCAACTCGCCCAAAAGGACCTGTACAGTCAGATCCTTTCGGGCAATCTTGAACCAGAACGGTATCAGCAGTACCGCAGCGATCCCTCTTTTGACCGGGATTTCCAGGTGGCCCTTATATCCGCAGAACTCTGTGGCTACGGAGACAGGCTCCGCTTTTTAGAAAAGGCTTTGCAAGACTATTTCTCTTTTTTAAAACACGAAACCCTCATTCAGGACAATATGGTGGTGATGATATTTTTCGATGAACGGCAAGAGGTTATCCTTCGCTACATGGAACAATTTCACCGACGACTGAATTACCATGAAAAACGAAAAGATTCGGGGCTCCACATCGGCGCCTTTGCCAGTCTGGGAGAGGGGCACCACGGCCTAGCAGGGCTAGAAACTTCATACAAAGAGGCAAAGGCCCTCTACAGCCGGCTTTTTTTTGAAATGGACATCCCCTGCCTTACCCTGAAAAAGGCACCACCCCTGACCGGCAACTTTAATTCCCTCGCCTTTTCAGCAAGCGAACTCCTTTCCTTTGTGGAGATTTACGACACCCCGAAGATCGATAAGTTTTTCGTTCGATTACGGGATGCCCTCTACACTTCTCTTCTCCACCAGATGGATGTAAAAAAGTTCTGTATTACCTTTCTCATGGAATTACGGAGCCTCGTATTTACCCGCCATCCAGAGAAGGAACTTTCTTTTAACCCCGCTTCCGATGTCATTAACGTGATTATTGGGAGCCGCTACCTTGACGAAGTACTCGATGCCCTGCATGCGTACGTAAATGGCCTCGCGGATATTCTGGTAAGTGAAGTTCCGGCAAACAACATCCTCAAAATTATCCAGTATGTACGCAACAACTACAATAAGGACCTCAAACTCGAAACCCTGGGTCAGATCTTTAACTGTAACAGTGCCTACCTTGGTAAGCGCTTTAAGGAACAGACCGGTGAATCCTTTAATTCCTACCTGGACCGACTCCGCATCGAGGCGGCCAAAAAACTCCTTAAGACAACGGACCTCAAGATATACCAGATTTCGGAGATGGTCGGTTACTCCAGCGTGGACTATTTCTTTACCAAGTTTCGAAAATACGAACACATGACCCCCCGCATGTATCGGGCAAAGTACTAGAATTCTCATGTTTTTGCTTAAAAATTTGGGTTTTTCCCCCTCTTCTCTTCCTCTATAATACCTTCTATATGAAGACAGCAACCTCAACAGCGCCCCGGCGGAATGCTTTCCTCCAAAAACTCTGGCACCAGCGCTTCTTACTTGCCCTGTCGGTGCCCTTTGTGATCTGGCTTATCATCTTTTGTTACATTCCCCTGGTAGGCTGGGTCATTGCATTTCAGGACTACAAACCCCACCTGGGCTTCTTTAATCAAGAGTGGGTTGGGCTAAAACATTTTGAAGCCCTTTTTAAGGCCCCCATGTTTTATCAGGCCCTGTGGAACACCCTGGGGATGAGTGTCCTGCTCCTGGTGTTTGGTTTTACCTCTTCTATCGGGTTTGCCCTTCTTCTTAACGAACTTACCAGCTTGAAATTCAAAAAATTCGTGCAGACCGTTTCTTATCTACCCCACTTCGTTTCCTGGGTTATCGTGGCCAGCATCATCACCTCTATGCTTTCCTTAAGCGGGCCTATCAACGAATGGCTTGTGGATTGGGGGATCCTGAAAAAACCCTTTGATTTTATGACCCAGCCGGATCTCTTCTGGTGGATCGTGGTTTTTGCGGATATGTGGAAGGAAACGGGGTGGAACGCCATCATTTACCTGGCCGCCATGAGCGCCATCGATCCCCAACTGTACGAGGCCGCCCTGGTCGACGGAGCCAACCGCCTCCAGCGAATCTGGTACATCACCCTCCCCGGGATCCGGTATACGGTGATTACCCTTCTCATCCTGAGCATCGGAAATATCATCAACATCGGTTTTGAGCGGCAATACTTGTTAGGGAATGCCGTGGTAGCCCCAAAGGCGTTGGTTCTGGATAAGTATGCCCTGGATTTTGGGATTGGCCTATTCCGTTACTCCTATGGAACGGCCATTGGAATTTTTAAATCCGGGGTAAGCATTGTGATGCTGGTCATTGCGAATCAACTGGCCCATCGCTTTGGGGAACGGAAGATTTTTTAGGGAGTAAAAGGTATCGATATGCTAGAACGACGATTAATCAGCCATCGAAGGGTCTATTTTTCCCTTTTTGATGTGGTTTTGAATGTTTTTATGTTCTTTGTGGTGGTTATCACCCTGTATCCCTTTCTCAATATCCTCGCAAAGTCATTGAACGATCCCATCGATACCGTAAAGGGGGGAATTACCATCTTTCCCCGGGTGTTTACGCTGGATAATTACCGGGTGCTTTTTGAAGGGGGGAGCCGCCTTCCCCGGGCCTTTCAGGTATCGGTACTCCGGACGGTTATTGGAGCCCTTCTCGGCGTGTTAAGCTGCGCCATGTTTGCCTATCCCTTAAGCCGGGATGATTTTGTCTTTAAAAAGAGTTTCTCCACCCTCCTGGTCATCACCATGTATGTGAGTGGTGGACTCATTCCCGGCTATCTCTTAATCCGCAGTCTGGGGCTTATCAACAGTTTTTGGGTGTATATCATCCCGGGCCTCATCAACGCCTTTAATGTGATTGTGATCCGTTCCTACATCGATACGATTCCGCCATCCCTGCAGGAATCGGCCCGGATCGATGGGGCCAATGATATCACCATCTTCTTTAAGATCATCCTCCCCCTGTGTACCCCCGTTCTTGCAACGATTGGTCTTTTCATTGCCGTGGGGCAATGGAACAGTTGGTTCGACACGTACCTCTACGCCCGGGGAAACGAAAACCTTACCACCCTGCAGTACGAACTCATGAAAGTGTTAGATAGTGCCCAGACTTCAAGCCGGGTAGATATCTACTCCGAATCGATCAAAATGGCGCGAAAAAATCCCGAGGCCATCAAGATGGCCATCACCATGGTGGCAACCCTGCCTATCGTCTTGGTGTACCCATTTCTCCAGCGCTACTTTGTCACCGGAATCACCCTGGGGGCCATTAAGGAATAACCCCCGGTGAATATATTTTTGAGTGAAAGGAGGCAACGATGAACGTGGTACGAAAAATGCTGTTCGTACTTCTGGCCACAGCAGTGACCCTCTCTGGTTTTGCAGAGGGACAGAAAGACCAAAAAGCCGCCACCAGTAGTAAAACGACGGCGGGGACCAAGACTCCCATTACCTTTACCTTCTTTACGGTGGATGCGACCGAGGACATGCCCTTTACGGATCCGGTGGCAAAGAAAATCACCGAGCTTACCGGCGTTACCCTGAAGGTAGATCGACCGGTGGCGGGGGACCAGCAGGCGATTCCCCTCATGATTGCCAGCGGTCAGTACCCCGACCTGATCTACGCAAAGGGAGACCTAACCCTTTTGATCGAGGCCGGTGCGGTGATCCCCCTGGACGATCTTATCGCTAAACGGGGCAAGTACATCAAGGAACTCTACGGGGATCAGATTGTGCGGCTCCGCAACTCCGTAAAGGATCCCCACATTTACACGGTGGGAACCTACGGCGTGAAGAATGGTATCTGGGACACCGATGGGTGTATGCAGATTCAACATGCGGTACTAAAAGAACTGGGCTATCCCAAGATCGAAACCCTGGACGATTATGCCAATGCCCTGCGGGCTTACATGAAGAAGTACCCCACCATCAACGGGCAGAAGACCATCGGCCTATCCCTGCTTATCGACACCTGGCAGTGGTACATCGATCTTTCCAATCCGGGTAACTATGTGATTGGCTTCCCCGATGACGGTCAGTGGATCGTGGACCAGAAAACCCTGGATGCCCAGTACAAGTTCCTTCACCCCGAAATGTACCGGTACTATAAGTGGCTCAACCAGCTCTATCACGAAGGTCTGTTGGATCCCGAATCCTTTACCCAGAAAGAGGATGTCTGGAAGGCCAAGATCGCGAGCGGTCGGGTCTTAGGGATTGCCTATCCCCGTTGGGGATATGGAGATGCCCGGACATCCCTTATTCAACAGGGGATGCCCGAGCGGACCTATGCGTACCTTCCCATCGTGGCAGACAAGAAGTATAAGTCCCCGATGCTCAAGGATTACGGATTCTCTGGTGGCTGGGGTATTGCTATTTCCAAGTCCTGTAAGGACCCGGAACGGGCCTTTGAATTCCTCGATTGGTACTGCTCCGAAGAAGCCCAGATTCTCGTCAACTGGGGACTTAAGGATGTGAACTATGTGATCCAGAACGGCAAACGGGTGGTTCCCGAAAAAGAACAGAAGTGGGCCGATACGGACCCGGACTACTCCAAGAAGACCGGCGTGGGTCGTTGGGTCTATCCCTTCCCGCAGCGGGGGACCGCATATATCGACTCCACCGGAAACTACATTACCCGTACCAGCCCGGAGACCATTATAAAGAACTACCTCCCCGTTGAAAAAGAGACCCTTGCGGCCTATGGCAAGAAGATGTGGATTGATTTCTTCCCCAAACCGGAAGAACTGGGGATATCCCGTCATGGGCAGGTCTGGCAGTATGCCTTACCGCCAGAGACCAACGCCAAAGTGGCCGAGGCAGATGAATACATAAAGAATGCCCTGGTTCGCATCATCATGGGTAAGCCGGAAGACTTTGATAAATCCTGGGCAAAAATCGTAAGCGATCTTAAAGCCATGGGTATCGAAGAGGCTAACAAGGTAGTGTCCCGGCTTATCAAAGAAAAAGTGGAGATGTGGAGTAAAAAACCATAAAAGTTTCTCCCCTTAGTTTGTAAGCAAGGGCTGCCTCGTAAGGGGCAGCCCCTTTTTTTACCACCACACAACCACGGTTGCTGCAAGCCGCCCCTTCTCGTAGCCTCGGGGCAGCCCTTTTTTTTTTTACCACCGCACAACCAGTTCCTTTTCTAAGGATAGGGTGGTACGGAACTGGTTACCTTCGTATAGATGAACCTGGAGGGGCTGAGAATCTTTTCTCCCCGGGAATCCCTCTGAAGGGATCGATCCTTTTGGCCGACGGTACAGCACCAGGTGTTGCACCCTTCCTTCCTGCCAGGTAAGATCCACTTCCAGGGCGCCCTGGGCGCGCAGGCCCCGGATGGAACCATTCGGCCAGGCAGCAGGCAGGGCCGGTAACAGATACAGGCCCACCGAACCATCCCGGCGGAGTTCACTCTGCATCAGCATGCGGGTAATGCCTGCCAGAACCCCAAAATTGCCATCGATCTGAAAAGGTGGATGGGCAGAAAAAAGGTTGGGGTACAGGGATTTCTCCATAAAGGCCACCAGATGCTCGTAGGCCGCCGCTCCATCAAACAGGGAGGCATAAAAGTTGATGATCCAGGCCCGGCTCCAACTGGTGTGACCACCCCCATAGGAAAGGCGCCGCTCCAGGGTTTTCCGGGCCCCCTCCGCCAGTTCGGGCGTCCTCAGGGGATGAATCTCATGGCCCGGGAACAGCCCATAGAGGTGAGAGATATGCCGATGGCCGGGTTCAACCTCTTCGTATTCTTCGTTCCATTCCCGAATGGTTCCATTGGAATGGAGCATCGTCGGTGGAAGTCGCTGAAGCACCTCTTCCAGGCTTTGGCGAAAACTGGAGAGGCCCTCCGCTCCCCTTGTTTTTGTATCTTGCCCGGCCATCGAGGTTTCTTCCCGTTCGCCGTTTTCGGGGGGCTCCCCCCGTTCTGAAAGGGGAGCCATTCTCGAGGCATCGCTTCCCAACAGGTCCAAAGCCTCCAGGGTTCCTTCAAAAAGATGCCGGAGAATCTGGCTATCCATGGTACAACCCGCACAGAGGGAGCCCACTTCCCCGGAGAGGGGATGGCGGAAACGATTTTCCGGCGAAAGGGAAGGATGCACAATGAGGGGAGGTTTTGTACGATCGGCAGGCTCGGGGGCCCCAGGGTTTAAAAAAGGCGCCGGCGCCTCCACAAGGTAATCCACAAAAAAAAGGCAAGCATCCTTCAAAATGAAAAAATGTCGGGCCAGGAATTCCCTGTCCAGGGTATACCGATAGTGTTCGATGATATGGGTTGCAAGCCAGGCAAAGCCCAGAACCCAACTTGTGCCAGGGAGCCAATGATCCTGGGGCGCCGTATCGCCCCATAGATCCATATAGCTATGGGCCACAATTCCCCGGCAACGGTACATGGTACGGGCTGTCTCTGCCCCATGGGGATGGGCCCGATGCAACAGATCAAAGAGAGGTGTTTCACACTCCGCAAGACCCACCATACATGCGGGCCAGTAATTCATTTCGGTATTGATATTGATGGTGTACTTTGACCCCCAGGGAGGATCCATAAAGGGGTTCCACAGCCCCTGGAGCGTTGCGGGAAGTGTCCCCGGGCGACTGGAACTAATGAGAAGGTAGCGCCCAAAGTCCCAGAGGGTAAGGACAAGGTGGGTCAGATCAATAGCAGGGCTTGTATCTCCGCCAGAAGCCCCGGCGTGCAGCGGTTTCCCTTTTACCGCATGCAGGGGGGATCCTTGTTCTGGGGAGTCCTCAACCCGGGACCCAGAAGGGGGTTCCTCTCGCGCAGCTTCTTTATGTGACAAGGGATTTTCGGCTGGCCCAGACTGGATACGGGGAAGGGGCTCGCCACTTTTCCATTCGGCAGGGATCGCGAGGTCCCTGTGTTCACTGCCGTTGAGCGAAAGGGATGCCCGATTCCAGTAGGATTGATAGTCCTTCACATGGTTTGCATACAGGACGGAATACCCCATGGCAAGTCCCTGCCGTAGGGACCTATCACAGAGGGCCCCATAATCCTGAGAACGAAAAGAGGTCCGAATATCCACAAGGAGCAGGGCTTCCGTGGCCCCTTCCACCACCAGAAAGGCTCCGCGGGTATACACCCGTGCCCCCGGCGCATAGGCCCGAACTTTGACGGCGAAGGCAATTTCTTCGCCATGATACAGGGCAATGGTATCAGAACCTTCGGCAGCCATTCGATCGACAAAGACCCCCCGATCCAGAAAAGCCCGGAACGAAAGGGCCCCTTCCTGACTGGCCCACAGGCGGATTACCAGAACATCCTCTGGGGCCGAAACAAAATACTCCCGGCCATATTCCCCTTCTCCCAGCCGGACCGTCGTTCGGGTGGTGGCCTGGCTGCCAGGGGGCGCCCCCCGGCAGCTTAAACGTTCTCCTAGCCGGACCATTGTTCGGACCGTGGCGGTTTCCAGATCCAGTTCTCTGCGGTAGGCCTGTACTGATGCGGGCTGGGGTTCCCCCCACATAGCATAGGGGCCCTCCGCCAGGGGAGGCCCAAAATCAATGACCAGGTCCCCCGCGGTCTGATACACCCGTTGGCTCGGAGGAATGCCGGAAAAGGCCTCGAGGCTTATCGTTTCAGCGTCATGGAATTGGCCTTTTTCTACAAGGCGACGCAGATACTCAAGGTTGTCGAATGCAGATGGGTTGTTCCGATTCCGCCAACAGCCAGACCAGATGGACTCTTCATTGAGCTGAATCCGATCCCGGGCGATACCCCCAAACACCATGGCTCCGAGGCGGCCATTCCCGATAGGCAAGGCTTCGTTCCAGTCCCGGGCGGGAAGGGAAAAGTGTAGTTTCTTCATGTTCCCTTATCCTCTCTACCTACGGGGTAGGGGCCTGTTTTTCCAGGAGTTCCAGGGTATAAGAGGGCTCTCCATGCCAGCGACTGGCTTTGACTATCCGTTGCACCATATCTTTTGCATAGGGCTGAATACTTCCTGTTTGTCGATCAATAATTCCAAACTGCTCTTTCCCGACCCCCGTGGCCCCATTATCCCAGTAAATAGGAAGTATTCCATACGTTCGGGCAGCCAACGTAACATATTCCATATAATATGAACGAAAAGCTTCTGTTTCCTTTTGTCTAACCGCCCCATATTCGCCAAGATATACGGGAACCCCCGAATCAATAAAGGTAACCTTAAGTTTTGCAAAGGTATTTTTCACGTGAGCTTCCTGGGCCCACGAAGTATTTCCAAGAGAACGAGCTCCGGCTCCCCATTGGGAAACGGTAGCAAAGATAGCAAAATCCGCAGGATCATAAAAGTGAACCGTCACAATAAGTTTTCCCGGCGTTGGATCCCGGGGTAACCGCAGATGTTCCACGGTTAAATCGGGGTTAGTAACATAGCCGGGAATAACAATATACCGATACCTATTATTTCCGCCGGTACTTCGAATTGCTTCTACCACCGCCTGGTTCCACTCGTTCAAAATGGCATACTGTTTTCCATTGTCTTTGCGATTATCCCCCCACCCCCATCCACCGTCATGAATTTCATTCATCGTCTCAAAGAGGAGGTAGTCCCCATGATTCTTAAAATAACTGGCAATCTGGGTCCACACTGCTACAAGTTGGCGAGTGATTTGGATTCGCTTTGCCTCTGAAGCGGAAGCTTCTCGGATACTGAGCCAGTGCTGACTATCGGCCCCATCGTGATGAATATTAATAATCACTTTTAAACCCGCATCCCGGGCATAGCCCACTACTTCCGCTACCCGGCGCAACCAGGCCTCATCGATTTTATACCCCGAACTGGCAGAACCAATGTGACCAAGCCAGGTTACGGGGATCCGAACCACATCAAAACCTGCCTGAGCAACCCCTTTAAACAGTTGAGGTGTAGTCCGGGGATTCCCCCAGGCAGTTTCGGAGGCAACCCCATTGGTATAAGCATCCAGGCTATTCCCCAGATTCCAGCCTATATGAAGGGCTGAAACATATGCCAGGGCAGAACGATTCATATCCATCTGCTCTGGTTCAGAAAGGGCAGGACCTATCTGAGGAATGGGAAGTTCCCCTTCGCCTCC
The DNA here is from genome assembly GCF_004343725.1 of Treponema sp. J25. Lineage (NCBI taxonomy): Bacteria > Pseudomonadati > Spirochaetota > Spirochaetia > Treponematales > Treponemataceae > Treponema > Treponema sp. J25. Next base: position 57,715 of record NZ_PTQW01000010.1, on the reverse strand, counting down.
GGAAATAGGGCTACCGGTAGCCGCACAAGAAATAAGGAGCAACAAGGAACCTAACGTTACGCTTACCCATAGCGGTTTGTGAATATACATCATCATAGACCTCTTGTTTTCTATCTGTATCACTTCGACATGGTTTTCACAATATCAATTTAAAAGCACAAAAAGAAGGGAAGGCACGAGCTTCTGTTCAATCTTGATAACAAACTTTTTAAAAAAGACCCTACAAACAAGCTTCCGTGGCCCTTCTTCAACAAGCTTATAACCCCATAAAAAAGGGCCTTCCGAAGAAGGCCCCATCCAGAACCCGGGCTACCAGCCAGATGACTGGCAACCCCTGTTTATCACCATGTTTCGGCCCTTAGAAGCTTACCCGTACTTCAAAGGGGATAGACCATTTCATTTCGGCGCCACTTTCGGAGGGCATGTTCACCTGGAAGCTTACATTAAAGGAAGCCCCATCATACCCCCATTCGGCCCCCAGATTAAACTGGGGAGCGAACTTAAGGTCGCTATTAAAGGTAAGCTTTTCTTCCTGTTGAATCCGGAAATAGGGGGTAAGGCCTTCCAGGCTATAGGCGGCCTTTACATCATAGCACATATAGGAAGGATCGCTGGCTTCGCCCTTTGTCCGCAGGGTCACGGGGAAGCGGCCCTTCAGGCTGATCTTATCGATGCTATAGGCCACATAGTTATCGATAGAAAGGCCCATGAGTTCTACAGGATTGGTAGATGAAGCATAAGCTCCAGCGGTATTATCAAAGCGGGCGATAAGGGTAAGGAAGGCATAGAGACCCTTGACCGCATTCAGGTCAAAGCCCACTCGGGCAATCTTTTCCTGGTCCTTTCCATTATCCCGGTAGGCGGCTCCCACAGAACCAATGCCCTGGATATTATATTTGGCCAGGACGCCCCAATCGGTATTGCCGTCATATTCTTTTATCATAGTGCCAAACCCGGGGGTAAAGGTAGCCGCCAGGGTAAGGTCATCTATGGGCTTAAATTCGGCCTGGAAACCGGCCCCCGTGTTGGTGGCCGCACTGGACCAGCGGGTATCCCAGGAGGTAAACTGGGCATAGCTTGCCCCGGTGGGAACCTTCCACCAGTTCAGCTGTTCCGTATAAAGCCCGTATTCTACACCTCCAATTTCCATCTTAAGCTGGCTTATGGGCTTAAACCAGATCTTGGCGGAGCGGACCTTTACATCCACCGCGTTGCTTTCATCCAGATCGGACCACAGGCGGAAGTAGGCCCCAGCCCGTTCGTTGTTGATCTGGAAGGTGAGCATATCCGCATCCTTTTGCTCCTGGTTGTTTAACTTGAACCCATCGGTTCCCCAGAGTTGGCCGGTCATGTACACACTGGCGGACATGTCGGCAAATACAAGGCCTCCAACCACGGCCAGGATACAGGCAATAAGGAGCGGCCTTCTTCTTAGAATACTCATACGAGTTCTCCTTTGTATTAATATTCCCTCCCCTACGGGTGGGATAGATACCCCACTAAAAGGACGGCAGGCCCTGGAAGGCTTTGCATTTTAAGGAGGCTCCGGAGGGGAAGGCTCAAACCCTCCGAATTTCTTAATCGCAAACACCCAGAACCTACACCGTCCTGGCCTGTACAGGCCTTGGAGAGTATTGTAGGGGTGGGAAGAGGATAAAAAAAATGTAAAAAATTAGAGGGAAAATATTAAAAAATTATAGATTTGAAGGGGAAAACCAGCCTCTTGTCCCTCTCATTCCGGTTGATATTCAAAAAAATCAAAGGAGGCGGGGCTTTGACAGGCCTTTCCATTCCCTGTGGCATACAAACCGAAAAAGATACCCGTAAAACCACCGGCTACTTCGGTAGAAAGAAGACGGGTTTCTCCCTCTCCTATCCAATGCACTGCCGGCACTGATCCTGTCTGGCTCTGCAGAACAGCCAACCCTTCTGGCTTTTCAGAGAAGACAGCACTGGATAGTAGGTGAGGAGACTCTCCTCCAGAGGGATAAAGTGTTTCATCCGTCAATCGATACCCAAATCGATATGTTTCTTCCGTAGCTTCGATCCACAGTTCCAGGGAAGGTACCGTAAGAGGAAGCAACGTCTCTACCTTTTGAAGGGAGCCTATTCGACGTCGAAAAATAAGAGAGCCCCCCGCTTCATCACTTCGAAGGGCCTGGTAAGTGGTTTCCTGTAATTTACAAAGGGCCAGTTCATAATAGAATCGTTCGCTCATGTACACCACAAGTCCCGCTTCTTCGCCGGCATGCAAGGGAACAAATGTAATCAATGTCCTGACCCGACAGGAAAAATGACGCTGACGACACCCCACAAAGGCCATGGGAAGAGCATCATCTAACGTAGCAGCGGTTCCTCTAAGGATAAGCCATCCAGGGTGCTCAGTAAGAGAAAGTATTCCGGGGGGCACATTCCGTAGAGTACACCAGGGAGAAGAAAGGGCAATACCATCAAAATCATCCCGAAACACTGCCGAATTTTTGTCTTTACCAGGACTGTCAGAAGTATTGTTTTGATAAAAACGGGGGCCTTCCATCTCCAGAAAAGTACGGCCATCTACTCCCACTCGGGGCCAGCCGTTTTTATCCCATTGAACAGGCGCAAGAAAGGTTTCCCGACCCAGATGGTGAACCGGAGGATATCCATGGGGCCGTACCCCTAAATGGACCATCCACCAGGAACCATCGTGGGCCTGAATTAAATCCCCGTGACCTACCGACTGAATGGGTTCATCCGTACTGCGATGGGTAAGGATAGGATTGTAAGGACAGCTCTCAAAGGGCCCCCAGGGGCTGGTACTTCGGGCAATAGTTTCCATATGCCCGTATTCCGTTCCACCTTCAGCAATCATAAGATAATACCATGCATCAATGTGATACAGGTGGGGACCCTCTGGATATTTACCTCCCGTACCTTGCCAGATACGACGTCGGGGAGAACAAAGACACCCTGTTTCTATATCTATTTCAGCTTGATAAATCCCCGGGAGTTCGTTGACCGTGCCAGTACCGGTAAGGTACACCTTCCCATCATTATCAAAGAGAAGCGATGGATCGATTCCACCCCATTCCAGAATAAGGGGATCCGTCCAGGGCCCCGCAGGATCTTGAGCACGAACAATACAATTTATTCCTGCGGTAACATTAGTACTTATCACATAAAACCAGCCATTATAATACCGGATAGTAGGTGCATAGATACCACTGGCAATAACCGAAAGGCCAGTATTTTTTCCTTCCCCTAGGGGAATTTGGTTGGGACGAGATAATACATAACCAATCTGCTTCCATTCGATCAAATTGGTGCTGTGAAAAATAGGGATCCCCGGTACATACCCAAAACTGCTTGTTACGAGGTAATAGTCATTACCGTAACGACAAATACTGGGATCAGGATAAAAACCCGGAATTATGGGATTACAAAATCGCATAGGAACTCCTTTTTTCTAAACCGCCTTTGATACAGCCTAGCTGGTCCAGGTCTTATTCCTCAATCCCCTTGACAAAAGCTATCCCCTCGTACATGATATAAATCGAAAAGAAACCGTTTTCTCTATGAAGGAGAAAAACCCAGAAGATAAGTTTCAGAACACCGCAAAGGGGGAACGCAGCATGTCCAATAGCTTGATTCGAAACGGTATGTCCTTACCCAATATGCCATGGGAAGAACCACCAAAACAGGGACGAAAGGAAGTGCTCTGGCGCTATTCGGGGAATCCTGTTATCCGGCGAGATGCCACTGCCCGCTCAAACAGCATATTCAACAGTGCGGTGGTTCCCTTTAATGGGGCCTTTGCGGGGGTTTTCCGTTGCGACGATACCGCCCGCCGCATGAACATCCATGCTGGTTTCAGCCAGGACGGTATCAATTGGAAGATAGAAGATGAACCCATTCAATTTATTAAAACCGATCCGGAACTTCCCGATTCGGAATACAAGTACGATCCCCGGGTAATCTTTATCGAAGATCGATACTACATCATGTGGTGTAATGGATACCATGGGGCAAGTATTGGGCTCGGTTACACCTTCGATTTTAAGAAATTCTACCAGATGGAAAATCCTCTCATGCCCTACAATCGAAACGGGGTTCTCTTTCCCCGGAAGATCGGCAAAAACTACGCTATGCTCAGCAGGCCCAGCGATTCAGGCCACACCCCCTTTGGGGATATTTTTTACTCCGAAAGCCCCGACCTGGTGTACTGGGGGAAGCATCGTCATGTGATGGGCCCCTTAGGGAGCGAAAGTCCCTGGCAAAGCACCAAAATAGGAGCGGGACCTGTTCCCATTGAGACCTCAGAAGGATGGCTCCTCATATACCATGGGGTACTTACCAGTTGTAATGGTTTTGTCTATTCCTTTAGTGCGGCCCTTCTGGATTTAGAAAAACCCTGGAAAGTTATTGCCCGGGCCCGACCATACCTTCTTTCCCCTCAACGGGACTACGAATGCGTCGGAGATGTACCCAACGTAACCTTCCCCTGTGCGGCCCTGGTGGATAAGGACACGGGGCGCCTGGCCATTTATTACGGCTGTGCCGATACGGTAACCGGTCTTGCCTTTGGCAAAATTGACGAAGTGGTCCGTTTTGTCCTGGACAACCGGTTATAAGGGCCCTCTTTGTATAAAGGAACCATGATGGACCATTCGTACGTTACTGAGGGTCTTGGGCCTTTTGCCCTATGGGGAGAGCAGGAACTTGTAGGCCATATTCTTCCCTTCTGGGAGTGCTATGGCCGGGATCCAGAGCATCCTGGCTTTTATGGCGAGTTGGATAACCAGCGGCGGGGAAATTCCTCTGTTCCCCGATCGGTGGTAATGACGGCCCGGCATCTGTGGACCTACAGTGCCGCAAGCCGACTTTTTCCCCAATATCGGCCGCGGTACCTCGAAATGGCTACCTATGCCTACCAGGTGTTGCGCCAGCAGTATGTGGACCCCGTGCACGGTGGGGTCTTCTGGACGGTCCATCCCGATGGGAAGCCAGAGGTTGCCAAGAAACAGTTATATGGGCAGGCCTTTGCCCTCTATGGGTTAAGCGAGTATGCCCTGGCTTTGCTGGAAGGAGGCGCCAAAGAGGCCCCTTCGCCAGAGGCATCCTCCTCTCGGCTCCTAGAAAAAACAAGATATACCTCGGTTTTTTCGCCTTCCTTACAAAGAACCCTAGATGTTCACCGGGAAACAGAACTTCCCGCGGTACTTCAACTCGCCCATAGGCTTTTTACCTTGATGGAAACCTATGGCCGGGATCCAACATATGGGGGCTACTGGGAAGCCCGCAGTCAGGATTGGTCGGTAACCGATGACATGCGGCTTTCGCCCCGGGATATGAATTGCCAGAAATCGATGAACACGAACCTCCATGTCCTCGAGGCCTACACCACCTACTACCGGCTGTTACAACACCTAAGGGCCCACCAGCAAGAATCGGAACCCAAGGCGAAATTTCGCGAGATGAGCCACGAAGAAAAAAAGCTCCCCCAGAAGGAAGGGATAGTCTCCCCCCATCAGGTAGCAGAAAGCCTTCGCGATCTCCTCGAAATCACAACGCAGCATATTTTAGGGAAAGAGGGGCACCTCATCCTTTATTTTGATGAAACCTGGCGTCCCCTGGGCGAACCCCTCATTTCCTATGGTCATGATATTGAAGCAAGCTGGCTCCTGTGGGAAGCGGCCGAAACCCTTGCAAGTGGTGGAGACCTGAGTACAGGGGCCGTACAATTCTACCGGGACACCGCCGTAAGAATGGCGGAGGTTTCTCTGCAAGAAGGCTTCGATTCCCCGGAGAAGCCCCAGGGGGAACTCAAGGAACCGCCGAAAGGTTTCTCAGGAAAGCCCTCCTCCGGGGCCCTGGACAACGAACACCACGGGAACCATCGGGACCATACCCGGATCTGGTGGTGTCAGGCAGAAGCCCTGGTGGGGTACATAAATGCCTACCAGCTTAGTGGCAAGTCGGCTTTTCTTGATGCGGCCTATCAGGTAAAAAACTGGATCAGTCAATTCCAGATCGACCCCATCGATGGAGAATGGTTCTGGGCGGTCAGCAGAGAGGGCATTCCCGACCTTTCTCAACCCAAGGGAGGAAACTGGAAAGCTTCCTATCATAACGGCCGCTGCTGCATGGAACTGATACGGCGGGCAAAACCTGCCGCTACATTATAAATCACCCTAATACACAAGGAACGCTTCTATGATGATGCAAAATTTTAAAGACCGACTTACCCTGCTACAGGCTGAATATGAGGCTCTCATCAATCGGCCTAACGAACCTATCTATCCCGGCAATGGTATTTATCTTCGATATAAATACCCGGTCCTCACGGCGGCCCACACTCCTCTCTTCTGGCGCTATGATCTTAATCCCCAAACCAACCCCTATCTTATGGAACGGATGGGTATCAATGCGACGTTTAATGCGGGGGCCCTCCTGTGGGAAGGGAAATACTACCTCATGGTACGGGTGGAAGGGGCGGATCGCAAAAGCTTTTTTGCCCTCGCAGAAAGCCCCAATGGGATCGACCATTTCCGTTTCCACGATTATCCCATCGAACTACCCCAGACAGAAAATCCCGATGTAAATGTCTATGACATGCGTCTTACGGTCCACGAAGACGGCTGGATTTATGGGATTTTTTGTTCAGAACGGAAGGATCCACAGGCTCCTAAGGGAGATACCTCCAGTGCCGTCGCCGCCGCAGGAATTGTCCGGACCCGGGACCTAAAAACCTGGATTCGACTACCCGACCTGGTAACCCCTTCGCCTCAGCAACGGAATGTGGTACTTCACCCCGAGTTTGTGCAGGGCAAGTATATGCTCTATACCCGCCCCCAGGATGGCTTTATCGACACCGGTTCGGGGGGCGGTATCTGTTACGGATTTACCGAATCGATGGAAAAACCGGTTATTACTCAAGAATTTCTCCTGGACGAAAAGGTGTACCACACCATAAAAGAAGTAAAAAACGGAGCAGGGGCGGTGCCTATAAAAACAAGTGCCGGCTGGCTTCATCTGGCCCATGGGGTTCGGAATACCGCCGCGGGGCTCCGGTATGTGATCTATGCTTTCATGACCGCCCTGGACGATCCAACCCGGGTCATTGCCCGTCCCGGGGGCTACCTTATCGCCCCCGAAGGGGAAGAGCGGGTTGGGGATGTCTCCAATGTGGTGTTTATCAACGGGGCCATTGCCGAGCGGGACGGGCGTCTTCTTATGTACTACGCCTCATCGGATACCCGACTGCATGTAGCGGAAAGTACCATCGACCGGATGGTAGATTACTGTCTCCACACCCCTCCCGATGGCCTTTCTACCCAGGCTTCGGTACGACAGCGAATCGAGCTTATTCGGCGGAATTTGCATGAATAAAAGGGCAAGGGTCGGAAGATAAATGGCCGTCACCAGAAATTTTGGTAATCTAACAGATACCACAAGAAAATTTTCATTGACAGGTATAAGAATAGGAAATAAAATGTCTACTTAAAAAAAGAAAACGGTTTCTTATAAAAAAGGAAATTGAAACAAACCAGGGGAAAGGAGCAGGAAGCCCTCGGAGGTCCTGACAAATTTTTCCCCCTTATTAGCCCGAAAAGAAACCGGTTTTTATTGAAAAGCAAAAATGAGAACAGCCGCCTTGGGGCGGAAAGAATTTTTAGGAAAGGAGTTACTCTATGAAAAGGAAGTTGTCTCACGGTTTCCGTATCCTCCTCGGGATACTGGGAATTCTTGGACTTGTACTCGGGTCCTGTACCGGTAAGACCGGCTCTTCAACAAAAGAAGGGGAAATAGCCGGGAAAATCGTGGTTCTTACCCATCGAACCGACTGGGTAAACACAAAATTCCAGGACTACAAAAAGGCCTTTACTGCCAAGTATCCCAAAGTAGAGGTAGAATTCGAAGCCATCACGGACTACGAAGGAACGGTGCGAACCCGGATGAGCACTAAAGAGTACGGGGATGTACTCTGCATGGTAACCGTTCCGCCCACACCACAGGAATTTGCCAATTTCTACGAGCCCCTGGGGACCGTAGAGGAATTCTCTAAAATCTTTGATTTTGTGGATACCAGTACCACCATTTCCTATAATGGCATCGTATATGGCTACCCCATCAATGCGAACGTAGCCGGTGGCCTCGTGTATAACAAACAGGTCTTTAAAGATGCGGGGATCGAAAAACTTCCCACTACCCCCGAAGAATTCTACGAAGCCCTGGCAAAAATAAAGGCCAAGACGAGTGCAGTCCCTCTGTATCTGAATTACCCTGCCCAGTGGACCCTAGTTCAGTGGGAAGGAGGGCGACTTTCCTTTGCCGGAGATCCCGATTACCTCAATAAGATGATCCATGATGATGCACCATTCTCCCCAGGGAAACCCCACTACGAACTCTATAAGATCATGTATGAAGTGGTGAAACGGGGGCTCTGCGAAAAGGATATCCTTACCTCTGACTGGGAACTTTCCAAACAGCTGATGGCGGATGGGAAAATCGGCGTTATGGCCCTCGGTTCCTGGGCTCTTGGCCAGATTCGGGCCCTTTCAAAAACCCCTGAAAACATCGGGTATATGCCCTACCCCGTAACGGTAAACGGCAAGGTATATGCAGAAGTAGGCCTTGACTACAATCTGGCTATAAATAAAAACAGCAAAAACAAGGAAGCCGCAAAGGCCTGGGCAAAATGGTTCGCTACCGAATCGGGATATGCCCAAGACTGTGAGTCCATTCCCGCTTTAAAAGGCGGCCAGTTCCCTGCGGTTCTTACCGCATTTAAGGATCTGGGGGTACAATTTATCATTGGGGCGCCGGCAAAACCAGGAGAAGAAGGCCTTCTGGACAAGCTTGACAAGGAATCGGAAATTGGATTCTGGCAGGCTCCTCAGAAGATCCGCATCGTTGATGCCGCCATGGGGACCACCAAGGAAAGTTTCGACGATATCATGAATGACTGGAACAAACGGTGGGCCCGGGCCCGGCAAACCCTGGGGATTAAATAACAGAACAAGGGGGCTAAAAGAGAGACCAGAAAAGGTCCCCTCTTATCGGGAAAAAAGGAATTAAAAATCAGCTTTTTGATCAGTAAAGTTACTATGGTCAGCGAGAGAGGGGACCCTCTGGTGGGCCCGCTCGTACTAGCTGATTAATAAAGAAGATTATCTCCCGGGGGACACCGGCCCTCGGGAGAGTCCGGGGTCCCCTATTTTTTAGAAAAGGCAGGATGCCAGTATGACCTATACAGTACAAAAGAAAGTGATTATCACCCTCTTTCTATGTGTTCCCTTGTTGTTACTCCTTGTCTTTGGGTATCTTCCCATCCTTAATATGATTGGCTACAGCTTTACCCGTTGGGATGGGCTGGGCAAAAAGGAATGGGTTGGGCTAGCCAACTACCTGGAACTTTTTACGCGGATAGAGAATTTCCGGGTCTTCTTTGTGAGTATTTACTATTTTGTAGGAGCCTTTATCCAACTTGCCCTGGCCCTCTTTTTTGCAACCCTCCTGAATTTTCCTATCAAAGGACAAAACATCTTTAAAGGAATTTTATTTTTTCCCAACTTGATTAATGGGGTGGCTATTGGTTTTATCTTTTTGTATTTTTTCCGAGATACCGGTACCTTAAACACCTTCCTTCGCTTTCTTGGCTTTAAAGGGCAAATTCTCTGGCTTACCGATCCCCGGGTAATCAACTATTCCCTTGCGGCAACATCCATTTGGCGATACATGGGCTTTAACATGGTTATGTTCCTTGGGGCCTTTCAGTCTATTTCTCAAGAGATTTACGAAGCCGCCGCCATTGATGGGGCAGAGCGGTGGAATCTTTTTAGATATATCATGTTCCCCATCATAAAACCGGTGGTTAAATTGAATCTTATCCTTTCAATTAAGGGTGCCCTCAGTGTATTCGAAATTCCCTATATCATGACCGGTGGAGGCAATGGAAGTTCCACCTTTGTAATTCGAACCATCGATACGGCTTTTAAATTCAATAAAATCGGCCTGGCCTCAGCCATGGCGGTGGTGCTTACCATCATCATTCTTCTCATCACCGCTATCCAGGAAAAAATGTTTAAAGAGGAGCGCTCCCTATGACTATAAAAGAACGGGATTTTTTCTTTCGCCTTGCCCAGTATTTTGTATTGGGTCTTGCCGCCCTCATCACCCTTTTACCTATTATCGTGGTGTTTCTCGGAGCCTTCAAAACAAACCAGGAATTTGCCACCACAGGCCCCTTCGAGCTTCCCCATAGTTTTCTCTACCTTGAGAATTTTAAAGTAGCTATCCAGCAGGGGAACATGCTCCTGGGGTTCTGGAATACCCTGGTTTTATTGTTTTTTTCTTCCATTGGGACGGTACTCACCGGGACTATGACGGCCTATGTACTCCATCGTTTTGATTTTACCCTGAAAAATTTTATCCGCCTCCTTTTTTTGTGGATTACCCTTATCCCTAACGTCACGGCCCAGGTAGCGACCTTTCAAATTGTTCAGCGACTGGGTTTGTACAACACCCGACTTGCCGGAATCATTCTTTCCATGGGGACTGATATCATTGGGGTGTACATCTATCTTCAATTTTTAGATAGCATTTCCCGTTCTCTTGATGAATCGGCCTTAATAGATGGGGCCAGTTTCTGGACCATCTACCGAAAAATAATTCTTCCCCTCTTAAAACCTGCCACGGTAACGGTGCTCATCATTAAGTGTATTGGACTCTATAATGATTTCTACATGCCCTTCCTGTATATGCCAAAACAATCCCTTCGTGTTATTAGTACGGTGCTTTTTACTTTTAAAGGGCCCTACGGAGCCCGATGGGAAGTAATCTGTGCGGGGGTTATGTTGGCCCTTTTACCGACCTTTATTGTTTTTGTGACCATGCAAAAACGGATATATAATGGTCTCGTACAGGGGGCGGTAAAAGAGTAACAAGCCCTGAGCCAAAACATGGTATTTGCAAGGCGGCCCTGGCTGCTATCAACGAGAGGGTACATTACAACCAAATGGAGGTCATCATGAAACAGTGGATAGGCTTTAACATGCTCTGGATGTTCAGTCGGGGGCGCTTTGACACAGAGGGGAACCCCCTCATCAATATTGAAAAAAGGGAACTCGATTTTATTGCCAAATACGGCTTTACCTTTATTCGACTTCCGCTGGATTATCGATTCTGGGTACGGGATTTTCAGTATTTCAAGGTCGATGAGGCGATGCTCGAAGAGGTGGACCGTTGTGTGGAGGCGGTCGTTTCACGGGGACTTCACTGCTCATTGAACCTGCATCGGGCTCCCGGCTACTGTATCAACGGTAACCACCTGGAAAAACACAACCTGTGGCTCGATACGGAAGCCCAGGATGCCTTTGTGCACCAATGGGAACTCTTTGCCAGACGCTATCAATCCTATTCACCTGATGAGCTTAGCTTTGACCTCCTTAATGAACCCCCCAACATCGGTCAATATGGGCTGAGCCGAGAAAACCATAAGGCCCTTATGGAACGGACCGTGGCAGCCATTCGAGCCATCGATTCCGATCGTCCCCTCATCCTCGATGGCCTTGGGGGCGGTAACATCGCCATGCCCGAACTTACCCATCTTGGGGTCATTCACAGTGGCCGCGGCTATCAACCTATGGCCCTCACCCACTACCAGGCTTCCTGGTGGGAGGACTCCAAACACCTTCCCTATCCGGTCTATCCGGGAACCGAGTATGAAGGTCGGCGCTGGACGAAGGAAACCCTGTACACCCACTATGCCCCCTGGCGGGAAGTAGAAAGCCAGGGGGTATCAGTCCACATTGGGGAATTTGGGTGCTATAACAAGATTGATAACGAGCTTGCCCTCCGGTGGTTCCGGGATATTCTCTCGGTATTTCGAGAATTTGGCTGGGGCTATGCCCTCTGGAACTTTCGGGGAGACTTTGGCATTGTGGATCACGGCCGGCCAGGAACTCGCTGGGAGACTATCGACGGATTTCGGGTGGATCGGGAACTTTTCGAACTCATAAAACCCTAGGAAACGGTGCAGAACACATCCTCTTCGGAGAGTACCCCTAGGGTAGCGCTTTTGCCGGCGGTTTCCAACCCCTCGTCGTAGAAAACCGCCGGGAGAAAAGTAACAATCATTCCCCAGTGGAAAAGGAACTCATGGTATACTATAGTAATACGATATTACTACCAAGAGCATCCATGAGGTTTGAATGAAAACCACTATCAATGAAATTGCCCGCATCGCCCGGGTTGCAAAGAGTACCGTGTCTAAAGCGCTGAATGGACACAAAGGGGTTAGCGAAGAAAAGCGGCAGTACATCCTGGAGCTGGCGAAAAAATTAAACTACGAACCCAGTGCCACTGCCCAGGCCTTAGCTTCGAATCGGACCGGGAGCATTGGGCTCCTTATTCCCCATGAAGCGGCCTACTCTCTGTCGGGTGCCTACTGGTCTGCCATGATCACCGCTATAGCCCAAACAGCCACCCGTCATAACTACTCCCTTCTTATTCTCACCACCCCCCATGAAGGCGAAATATCAGCCCCTATCAACACGGTCATCCGGAGGAGAAACGTGGATGGCCTTATCATCGGTGCAGAACAGATCGATGCGGCGGCCACTTCCCGGCTTATCGAAGAAGAAATTCCCTTTGTATTCATTGGCCGTAATAGCTGGATCCACCACTATGCGGTGGACGTGGATAATCTTGGAGGAAGCGAACGGCTCGTGAGCCATATGATAGAACAGGGGTATCGGAAAATAGGGTGCCTTGGTGGTCCACCTCAGTATCTCTATACCCAGGAACGAGTCCAGGGATATCAGCGGGCCCTCCAAAAAGCAGGTATAACCTGGCAAGCTATGTATTATACCGAATATAAAAGCGAAGAAACCCGACGGGTTCTCGGAGAGATGTTACAGGACCATCCTGATATGGATGCCCTCTGCGTGACCGCTGGGGGAGATCTACTTTTGGACTGCATCGATGTTCTCAGACTGGCCGGTATCCATTTAAAGCGCTTTGGCCTCGGAGCCTTTGACGATTACCGGTTTTTTGATTACCTCGATATACCGGTCTGTACCGTACGCCAGCCCATCGACCGACTGGGAGAGCTAGCGGCCTCCATGCTCTTTTCCCTGCTACATCACCGCAAACCACCGGTGATGCAGCAAGTACTTGATGTAGAACTGATCCTTCGGTAAGGGAGGTTTCCCGGGGCCCTTCGCAATCATTCCACTCTACACCTTCCGGGGCCCATAGGAAGTATGGAGCAGTTCATGGCTTAGATGCCCGAGAGGTTTACCAAGGAAGTCCCGGTATAGTTCCTGAATTGCTGGATTTTCATGGCTCTTTCGGAGGGGAAGCCGCGCGTCTTCCTGGTATATGGCCTTTTGGCGCAGTTCCCTTTTGTTCCAATCGGTCCGCAGGGGTTGTCCCCCACCTCCGACACAGCCTCCAGGACAGGACATGATCTCTATAAACGTATAGGGACTCTTACCTGAACGGAGTTCCTCCAATAACATCCGGGCATTTTTAAGGGAATGGGCTACACCTACCTTAAGAGAAGTACCATCCAGTTCTACCTGGGCTGTCTTTATGCCTTCCATACCCCGTAAGGTTTCAAACTCCAGCCGGGGGAGCGATTTGTGGGTTACCAATTCGTAGGCCGTGCGGAGGGCCGCTTCCATCACCCCACCGGTACTCGCAAAAATAGTAGCAGCGCCGGTGGAAAGCCCCAGGGGGGCATCAAAGTCTTCCTGCGGAAGCAGGGAAAAATCTATCCCCACCCGCCGGATCATGCGGGCCAGTTCCCGCGTGGTAAGGGCATAATCCACGTCATCAAAGGGAGCCCTACCATACCCCTGCTCCTGCCACCAACGATATGCGTCCCGCATTTCCGGTCGTCGGGCCTCGTATTTCTTGGCCGTACAGGGCATGATAGAAACAACCACGATGCGGGCAGGATCGATGTTCATCTTTTTTGCCCACCAGGACTTTGCTATGGCCCCAAACATCTGCTGGGGACTCTTACAGGTAGAAAGGTGGGGAAGCAATTCCGGATAAAAGGTTTCAATGAAATTAATCCATCCGGGGGAACAACTCGTAATCATCGGAAGGATCCCACCATTCGAAATTCGATGGAGGAGTTCGGTTCCCTCTTCCATGATGGTAAGATCCGCCGCAAACTGGGTATCGAAGACATAATCAAAGCCCAGTCGCCGGAGGGCCGCTACCATGGAACCGGTCACGAGGCTCCCCGCGGGCATGCCAAGGGCCTCCCCCAAACTGGAGCGGATGGCCGGGGCGGTTTGCACAACTACCACCTTGTCGGGATCATGAATGGCCGCAAGCACGGGGTCACTCTCGTCCCGTTCGGTAAGGGCCCCGGTGGGACACACCAGCGTACACTGACCGCAGGACACACATACCGACTGGGCCAGGGAACGGTCCATAAAGGTCCCAATATGGGTATGGAGCCCCCGTCCCATAAAATCAATGGCCCCCACCCCTTGAATTTCCCGACAGGCCGCGACACAACGACCGCACAGGATGCACCTTGTGTTGTCCCGAACAATGGTTGCTCCGGCATCGTCGGGGGGTGGAAATTTTTTCGTAGGCCGATAGCTGCCCCGGCGAACGCCCACCTGTTCTGCCAGGGCCTGAAGCTCGCAGGTTTGGTTCCGCAGACAGGAAAGGCAGTCCTCAGGATGGTTGGCAAGAAGCAGTTCCACCACCGTTTTCCGGGCCTGCAAAACCCGGGAAGAATTGGTAACAATCTTCATTCCGGGACTTACCTTCTGAACACAGGAGCGAACCAGGGTTTTTGCTCCCCCTACCTCCACCACACAGACCCCACAGGAGGCATTGCTGCAAAGACCCGGAAGATGACAGAGGGTAGGAACCGGGAAGCCCGCGGTTTTGCAGGCCTCCACAATGAGGGTGTCCTTCGGTACCGTAATGGGCATCCCGTTAATTTCAATTTGAATGGATTGATGTTCCATAACCTTACCTCCAGGGACTGCGGGCATTGGGTCGTACATCGCAGCGAAGGCACCGACGGGCTTCGTTTAAGGCCTGATCTCCGTCATAGCCCAGGTTGATCTCCACAAAGTTTCCAATCCGTTGGTCCGGGGGAAGATGGGGCGGCCGATTTTTTCGCTTTCCCTCCGGTGTAAGGGGAATCTCCTGCTTGTAAGAAAACTCCCGGAAAAGACTCCGGAAACGATCCGCTCCGGTAAGGGATCGATCTATCTCCCGGGCAAGACGCTTGGCCATCCCCATAGCCTCTGCAGCGGTGGAAGGCCCCGAAACCACATCTCCCATGGCCCAGACCTTGGGTCGATTGGTTTTTCCTGTAAAAGGATCGATAGCCAGGGATCCCTCAGGACTTACAAGGAGACCTTCCCTTTCCAGGAGGGGAGTCTCCACCGTTTCTCCCACCGCCACAATAATATCATCCGCCCCAAGTTCTTCTACAGTGCCGGTGGGCACCGGACGGGGACGACCACTCGCATCGATGGGACCCGCTTCCATGACATCACAACGGAGTACCAGGCCCTTGCCTTCAGGGGCAGGTACAATTTCCTTAGGGGCCCGAAGGTATCGGAAGACGATACCTTCTTCCAGGGCACCTTCCAGTTCCTGCCGATTGGCGCTCATATCCTCCTGCATACGCCGATACACCACCGTCACCTGCTTACCCAATCGCTGGAGTGTCCGGGCCGCATCGATAGCCACATTACCGCCCCCAATGATAAGCACCCTATTCCCCAGTTTTGGGGCCCGCCGCTCCGCAAAAAGATCCAAGTACTCATATCCCGGGTGAACCCCAGGAAGTTCTTCCCCGGGGATGTGGAGCTTTCTGTCCCTTTCTGCTCCGATAGCAAGCACCACCCCATCGTAGTCTTTTTCAAGCTCCTCAAGATGCAGTTCCACCCCGAGTCGCAGTTCCCCATGGAAGGTGACCCCTAACTGTTTAAAAAGCCCCAGTTCGTGGTCCAGCACCTCCTTGGGAAGCCGATAGGCGGGGATACCATACCGAAGGATTCCCCCCGGTAAGCGATGGGCATCAAAAAGGTGCACCTCATGGCCTAAACGGGAAAGATAAAAGGCCGCGGTAAGTCCCGCAGGACCCGCCCCCAGGATGGCGATCTTCTTCCCCGTGGGGGCGGCCTTTTCCCGGGCCAGTTTTTTCCATATCTCCCGGTCCTTTCCGGTTTTCCGCATGGCATCCGCCAGGTATCGATGGATTTCGCCCTGTTGCACCGGATCATCCAGCATTTCCCGACGACACCGGGTAGAACAGTGAAAGTGGCAGACCCGGCCGATGCTCCCCGGCAGAGGATTATCCCGCAGGGTAAGTTCGTAGGCTTCTTCCAGCCGCCCCTCCTGTACCAGGGCAAGGTAGCCGGGAATATGCATGTGAAGGGGACAGGAATTTTCACAGAGGGCCAGGTAGAGATCTTCACAGGTCCCCGCCCGGCAGCGCTTATCCCGAATATGTTCCTCATATTCCTGCCGAAAATACTCAAGGGTCGTTAACACCGGATTGGGGGCGGTTTGCCCCAATCCGCAGAGGGCCGTATCCTTTATGATCCGGGCAAGCCGTTCCAACGTTTGAAGATCCTCTTCCGTGGCTTCTCCCCGGGTAATGGCCGTCAGGATCCGTCGCATCTGGGCAAGCCCTTCCCGACAGGGGGTGCACTTCCCGCAGGATTCGGCGGTGGTAAACCCCACGAAGTAGCGGGCCACATCGACCATACAGGTATCCTGATCCATCACCACCATGCCGCCGGACCCCATGATAGACCCCAGGGCCGCTAGGGACTCATAATCGATGGGTACATTGAATTTGGCGGCGGGGATACAGCCCCCTGAAGGGCCTCCGGATTGAAGGGCCTTTACCCGCTTTCTGGCCCCGGCCCCGCCCCCCATCTGGTACACTACCTTCTCCAGGGAGGTCCCCAGGGTAAGTTCCACGAGTCCCGTGTTGCGTACCTTACCCACCAGGGAAAACACCTTGGTGCCCTTGCTTTTTTCGGTGCCAAACTGGCTATACCATGCCCCGCCCCGGGCAAGAATGGCCGGAACGGTGCACCAGGTTTCCACGTTGTTAATTACCGTAGGATGCCCCTGATATCCCTGCTGAACCGGGAAGGGGGGCCGGGGCCGGGGCCGTCCCGCCTTACTCTCCGCACTGGCGATAAGGGCTGTTTCTTCTCCGCAGACAAAGGCCCCAGCGCCCTTTACCAGGTGGATATCAAAGGAAAAATCCGTTCCCAGAATATGGGCCCCCAGGAGCCCCGCTGCACGGGCCTGTTCTACCGCGGCGCTAAGCCGTTCTACCGCCAGGGGATATTCCGCCCGAATGTAGACGATCCCTTCCCTGGATCCTGTAGCATAGGCCCCGATCGTCATTCCTTCTATAAGAGCAAAGGGATCACTTTCTATTTCGTTTCGGTTCATGTAGGCCCCTGGATCCCCCTCGTCGGCGTTGCAAATGAGGTATTTCAGGGAATCCGCCTGTTCGGCCAGAAGCTGCCACTTCCGAGCCGTCGGGAAACCCGCCCCTCCCCTGCCCCGGAGACCGGAAAGCTCTACTTGCTGGATTACTTCCTTGGGTTTCATACCGGAAAGTACCCTGGCCAGGGCCGAATAGCCCCCTGCGGCAAGGTATTCTTCCAGGCTTTCGGGATTGATAAGCCCCGCATCCCGTAACACAATCTTTGTCTGGTATCGGAAAAAATCCCACTCGTTCCATCGAGGCACCGAAGAAATGGCTGGACCAAACTCGTGGAGGCGGGTTACAAAGTCCCAGCTATCGATTTGTCCCTCCGCCTGGGAAAACAGTTTTTCCCTTCCCCTATCAGAAAAGAGGGTATCCATGAGTTTAAGGAGCCTTTTCTTTTCTACCCGGGAAAACATAAGAACCGGCGAGCCCGGCAGGGTGATGAATACCAGGGGCTCTGCGGCACAATAGCCAAAACAGCCGGTTTTGACGAGCCGCCACGCTTCCCGGCCTTTCCCGTTCGAGGTTTGCTGGGCCAATACTTGATAGAGCTCTTCCGCCCCATTCCCCATACCACAGGTGCCCATCCCGATAGTGACCCGCGGATAGGGGGGCTGTAACAGGGGTTCCGCCCGTTTCTGGGCTTCTTGCAATTCCTGGATCGTCGTCAGTCGATTCATAGGCCCTACCCCCGACGCAGTCGTTCAATAATCGAGATAAGCCTTCCCACGGTAAGGCGGGAATGGATTTTGCCGTCTAAGGCAATCACCGGTGCCAGGGCACATTGGCCAAAACAGGCCACGGTGCGGATGGTAAGGGCACCGTCGGCGCTGGTGTAAGAGCCTTCCTCCTCTCCACCTTGAAGCTCCATACCAATGTGGCGAAGGGCTTCCTGCAAAAGCCCGAGGGATCCCCGGGTATGGCAGGCCGTTCCCCGGCACACCACAAGGCTGTGCTTCCCCTGGGGAGTAAGGTTAAAATAGGAATAAAAAGTAGCCACCGAATATATCTGAGAGAGGGGAATTCCTGTAGCCTGGGAAAGATCCCGAAGCTTTTGTTCTTCTAGATAGTGTCCTGGACTTGTTTCCTGGAGTTCTTCCAGCATGGCCAGGAGGGCCCCTGGCTTATCTCGATATTTGTGGAGTACCGTGCTAAGCTGGTCCATAGCATCCTCCCTGGTTTACTATCCTGTTGTACCACCAAAGAAGGAAAACCGTTGCCTGGACAAAAGCTGTTACAGTGCTATTGTACGACCTCTTTTTTAAAGAAGCAAGGTTTTTTTATAGATATTTTTTGAATGATTGATATCGACTCAACGGAAGAGAAAAGATGTGAGTGTTATGCTTTGTCTCCTCTATGCCAGGCCTGACCACCAGAAAGGCAAGGCCCGGCGCAGCGAGTATCCCTTATGGCACAAAGCGGTAGCCCAGGCCCCGAACCGTATGGATATGCCGGGGGAAGGGATCGTGGTCGCCGATTTTTTTTCTAAGCCAGGCAATGTGCACATCCACCGTCCGGGTAGTAGTGTCGGTTTCGTAGCCCCAGACGGTATTTAGAAGGGTCTCCCGACTTACCACTTCGTTGGGATGCTGGGTAAGATACACCAATACCTTATACTCTTGGGCGGAAAGGGGGATCTTCTCGCCATCCCGTTCTATGATGGCCTGGGAAAAATCCACGGTAAAAAGCTCATATACCTCCCTTCCCCGCTTTTGCTGCAGGATTTCCTTAGAAAGGGCAGGCCCGGCGGGTTCCCGAGAAAGCTCCGCCCGCCGCAGGATTGCTTCGATGCGGGCCATGAGTTCTTCCATATCAAAGGGTTTACAGAGGTAGTCGTCGGCCCCCAATTTAAGCCCCAGCACCTTGTCGATGGTCTGGGTCCGGGCGGTAAGCATAAGAACCGGCGTCTGGACACCCTGGGCCCGCAGGTCCCGACAGATATCAAAACCATTTTTCCCGGGGAGCATGATATCTAAAAGGATAAGCCCATAATTCCCCTTGAGGGCTTTCTCATACCCCTCAGGACCCGTAGTAGCCGCTTCGCAGGAATATCCTTCTGCAGTAAGACGATCGCCAATAGTAACCACCAGATCTTTTTCATCCTCAATAATCAGAATCATAGGTTTTTCATTCATTTTTTACTCCCTCCGGTAAACGAACAATAAAACGGGAACCGAGGTTACCGTCGGTTTCATACGTGACGGTCCCCCCATGGGCAGAAATAATACGACGTACCAGACTTAATCCCAGACCGCTTCCCCGCCGCTGTTCTCGCCGGGCATCAATTCCCCGATAAAAGGCTTCAAAAATTAAAAAGCGCTCCCTCCGGGGAAGCGGTTTTCCTCGATCCCGGACCTGTATCACAATCCATCCTTTCGTTTTACCCCATCGTGTCAAAGATTCTTTCCAAAGGTCAATACCCAGAAAACGACCTGAAACGGCATGTTTAAACACATTTTCTATAAGATTCGTCAGGACCAGTTCCAGAGCAAGGGGATCCCCGTCGACAAAGAGATCGCCTTCAATATGAAATTCATGGGTAAAGCCCTCTTGCATAAGGCGGGGAAGGTATTCCTGAATTATTCCTTCAGTAAGATGGCTCATGTTGATTCTTGTAAGAGAAAGACCATCCTGATTTCCCAGACGGGAATACAACAGAAGGTGATCTACCATATTCAGAAGCCGCAGGGCCTGTTCTTCTATCATCGCTCCATATTCACGGGTCTTTTCTCCCTTGCTTATTATCCCCGAAGCAAGATTATTAGCCCCCGATCGGATGACCGCGATAGGGGTTTTCAGTTCATGGGTTACGGTGGCGATAAATTCCTGTTGTCGTTCCGCCAACTCCTGGTTTTTTCGGACCCCCCGGGAAAGGGCTATAAGGGCCGCGGTAATCAAGAAAAGAATGATAGCACTCAGGGAAATGTTCCGTACCACTGCCCAGTGGGTTACCACCGCAAGAGATCCAGAGACATGAACCGCTTCTAAAATCCAACGGCTTCTTTGAAAGGGGTCCTCTTCTGGCGGAGGACCCATGGGACGATATTGCACCGGTACATCCTGGGGAACCGGCTCTATAAACAGGTTTTCTCGACGAAATTTCAGAAGACTCATAGCCGGAGCGGACCCTTCTGCGGAGAGATCCCGGGAAAGACGGGAAAACAGAACGAAGAAATTAGTATTAAACAGAGGATAGCGAAGATCGGGCGTGCAGAACAGTTCATCTATCTGGAGAAAAGCCTTGTTAGTTCCGCTAACATACACCGTTGCTTTCTGATAGGTATCAAGAATACGAAAGTAATAATCTCCTTTATTTTGAAGTTGTTCCTTTGCAAGAAGAGGAATAAGCTTGTTTCCCAGGACTTCCAAATCAATCCTGATAATAAGCTCAAACTCACTATGGGAAGCCCCCGGGGGAACCCCGGGAGGAACATCGGGAGGGGCCGCGGAAGAGCTTTTTTCTTTTTTTTCCAGGGGAGAAAAAAACACCCCCGGCCCTTCGGGCAGTACCGTGGTCGAAACAAAACGGTCCTTTTCCCATTTCCAGGCGGCTATAATCTGACCCTCTTTTTTGTTTTTCTTCACAATAAAAAGATCTTTAATAAGCGAGGGAACCAGGGCATAGCGCTGGTAACTATTCCATCGCTCCTGGAAAGGGGTCCAATTTTTCTCCTTAAGCATCTCCAAAAAATCTTCCGCCGAGACCGTAAAAATCCCTGGCAATACGGCAATTTCATTTTGAAGGGCCGACCGCAGTTGTAGGGCAGCGGAATACAAATCCTGGGATAATCGAAGCTGTTCCTTATTACCCACATCGATGGCCCAGCGGATCTGTCCATAGGCAAGAATAAGCAGAATCGGAATAAGGGGAATAAGGATCCATACGGACCAGTAACGACGGAGCTTGTACATAATGGTACTACTTACTATAGCAAAGATTGAAAAAGAACACAAAAGCTCTATACCCGTAAAAAGGGAACTTTTACATTCTTACCGCCTTCTTTACAAAACACAGTTTTCCCCCCAGAAACGGCTCATTCGCCGCAAATTATTAGAATTCGACGAATCTGTCGACTTTTTAACAAGAATCTCCAAAATAAAAGATGTAAAATAGATGTAAAAATAATAAATGATTTATATGCAAATAGTTAAGATTCATGAAAGACCTGTTAATCAAACCGTATATGGCATGATTATTGCATGCTATTTTCGGTCATTCGAGTCATTTTTAGAAAGACAGCTAGAGATAGTGGAGGAAACATATATGAATACAATGAGGCAACCATCACAGAATCCTCATAAAAGAATTTATTGGTGGGGAGTTCTTGGTATAAGCCTGATAGGTGTGATGGTTCCCCTTTCCTGCGAACTGTTTAACGTGGGTCTTGGGAATAAGGTGGATCTCTATCCTCCGGAGGTCCGGATCACCAGCCCCGTGAATAATGCCTATGTGAACTATACCGATAGTAAGATCGTAATCAGCGGAACCGTTACCGACGATGGGGCTATTTCGTCGGTAGAGCTGATCTGGGAAAGTGGCACTAAATCGAAACGGGCCGTGGTTTCGGGAAATAGCTGGTCGGTGACTTTTAACAAGGGGGAACTGGCGGATGGACGCTATGTATTTACCGCCCGGGCCACCGACGCAAGCAATAAGAGCAGTGAATGGCAGAGCACGGTAAACGTGGATACCACGCCCCCCTCAGGGGCCTTTATATTTGCAGCTGACCGAGGAACTTCTCAGGATAATCCTTATAATGGCAAAGAAAAAATACAGGGTATGGCCGAAGACGGAAGCGGCCGGCTTTCCAGTGTGGTAGTAACCCTCGGCGGCGTCCGCATATTCCCTACCGAC
This sequence comes from Treponema sp. J25, assembly GCF_004343725.1. Lineage (NCBI taxonomy): Bacteria > Pseudomonadati > Spirochaetota > Spirochaetia > Treponematales > Treponemataceae > Treponema > Treponema sp. J25. The sequence goes on along the minus strand of NZ_PTQW01000010.1, from coordinate 35,372 downwards.
GCCAATCCTTCCCCCACTGCCTCGGAGGTGGCAAGCTGGAGCGTAGACCTTGATTTTGATGATGTAGTTACTGGTTTAGTTACTGATGGAAGTAAATGGAAGGACGCGGCGTTTACTAATATTTCAGGCAACCTCTACAGCGCTGAGTTAAAACTCATTGTGACCGACCAGGCGGGAAACAGCGCTGAGGTTACCCAAACCTGCTATGTGGATTTAACCTATGACGCGCCGCGGATTACCTGGCCCGCCAGTCTGGATGTAAGTACCGCTGCAAACTATCCTCGAAATCCCACACTGTACAGCGGCAACATCTTTAAAAATGGGGACACCATCGATATCACCGTGGAAGACGACGATGCGGTGGACCGCAGCAGTGCGAAGTTGGTGCTGGAAACAGGTACTGGAACTAAATATGAATACACTGTCGCAAATTTGGGCCTCACTGCAAATCCCTCAGGCACAACAAAAGCCACCAGTGTGCGGTTCCGCTTTACGGTGCCCCAAGAGACGTCTCTTCCGCAGGGTGAATACAAGTTTTCTTTTGAAGTCTCCGATGATGCGGCCTATAAAAATGGTAAAGATGCATCAACCACGAAAGTAGAAAACAAATCCTTCGTTATCGACAACGGTCCCCCGACGTTGACGGTGAATCCCTTAGCAAGCAACGTCCTCCGTTCTGACGTCTTTGCCCTTTCGGGTACCGCGAGCGATGGATGGGATATAGATTCAGTACAGATAAGTCTGGATGGCGGTGTTTCTTGGCAGGACGCCAATCTTTCAGGAAGTGCCGGAAGCTACACCTGGACTTGGAATGGCACCAACACCACCGAGGGCTACTACAATGTGCAGGTAAGATCGGTAGATCGGGGCGGTTCAAAATCAAGTCGAGACTTGCAGGTGACTATAGATAACACCGCGCCCGACCTTAGTTTTAACCAGGTGTACCCAATTGTAGAATCCAGCGATAAACGAGTAAACGGTATCATCAAAGCCTCGGTCACTGCGGCGGACACCAACGGTCTTGCGGGGGTTCGGTATTGGACGTACACAACGACACCACCGGCCGAATCGATCCAGAACTGGAATGGTTCAGGCTATGTGGAACTTAGCAGCGCTCCCTATGCGGTAGCTATTGACACCACAAGTCTCACTGGTACCTTGTATCTCCGTTTTGGGGCTCGAGATAAGGCTGGGAACACTACATATATAACTTACGACCCACTTACCATAGACCAGAGTACCGATAATCCTACGATTAACCTTACCAACCTGAATCAATTGGTGAGTACCTGGGCTGGGGCAGCAGCAAACCTCCTTGAATCGAATGCCCGTATCATCGGCCTCTTATCCGATGATGATGGTATCGATGCCACCACAGTGCAGATCCGCTATACCAGCCGGCTTGAAAGTTCATCCGATCCACTTGTGTGGGGAGACTGGCAGGCTGCAACGAGCGCAAGCACTACCAGCTTCGATTACACCTTCCCCTCGGATATCCCCGAAGGAGTGCGGGCGGTGGAAGTGAGGGTATTTGATAAGGCCTCCCTCAAGGATGGGAAGCCCGCGGTTTCCACTACCATTGGCCCCTTCTATGTTGCCATAGACCGACAGCCTCCGTCCCTGGCAGTTAATTCTCCCAGTTACGGTAGTTACAAAGGCCTCGGGACTTTCCAGATCCAGGGAACTGCCAGCGATAGCTTTGCCCTGAAAGACCTTGATACAGGCACAGCGGGCACCCAGGCGGTTATCGTCCGTACGTTGAATGCAGATTTTACTGATACGGCCAACAATACCCTGGTAACCGTCGCAAGTGACGGCACCTGGTCCTACTCTTACACCGTGAATGCGGGGATCGACGAAACAAAAACCTTTTATATTCTGGCCCAGGATTTCTTTAACAAACAAACCGTCATAACCCACCAGATTCGCCTGGATACGGTGCCCCCCACCATCAGCATCACCAATCCGGCCGCCGCTGGTTCCTGGTTCGAAAGCCTTGCCCGCTTTGACGGAACCGCGAACGACACCACCGGTATTAAGACAATCTACTATTGGATCGGTAACGAAACCGATACCCCCCCCGCTGTCGGAAATGCGGCATGGACAAGTCTGGCAGGAAACGTAAATTGGTCCGCCACGGTAGACCTTTCAACTGCTTTGGAGGGTTCTAAAAAATTCTGGGTCTATGCAGAAGACCTGGCAGGCAACGTGAGTACTCCCCAGAGTTTACAGTTCTATCTTGATAAGGCCAATCCCACCATCAGCGGAGTTTCCGTTGGTGATGGGGAATACCGGAACGCTACCTTTAGTCTTGCCACAACGGTGGGAGATACGTATCAACTAAAGAGTATCCTCGTAGAACAGCAACAGGGAAGCGGGGCCTACGTTACTATCTACTCCGGGGCTGTCAGTGGAACCACGAGCTCCGTGACTGTGAACAACCTTCCCCGGGATCCGGGGAATCCCGCGGCCTTAACCCTGGTGGATGCGGAGTACACCTATCGGATCACCGTGGAAGATCTCGCGGGGAAAAAGACAAGCCTTACCCGCCGGATTGTATTCGACGATACCAAGCCTGTTGTAGAAATCACGAGCTTTACCAAATATGCCACAGCAAATAAAGTCAATAAAACAGTAACCTTTAACTCCCTCGCAAGTGATGCGAATGGTCTTGAGGGAGTCAAGTACTTTGTGAGTACGAATGGGACAAGTGCGCCAGCCTATGATGCCACTGTGGGTGGTTCTATAGTGCAGATACTTACAGGCCAGACCATCGATACCACAACCCTGGCCGACAACACCCAGTATTACCTGTGGGTAGTAGCCCGGGACAAAGCAGGGAACGAAGGGGCGAGCAGTGCGGTGGGCTTCTATGTAGATCAGAGCACGGACCTGCCGGTGGTAAGTCTCACGTCCCTCGACCCATCGGTTACGGCGGAATCCGGGATTCTGGGGTCGACGATAAAGAACCTGTTGGTAAGCGGCGGAAAGATCAGCGGCACAATTACCGATGACGATGGAGTACCGGACACGGCAACGATTTGGATAGACAAGAACAAGGATGGAAGTTTTGGTTCTGGCGAAAGCTATACGGTAAACCTGACGGGGAGCACCCTTTCGAAGAGTTTTGATTTTGATGTAAGTACGGCGGGTCTTGCGGATGGGACGTATGCGTTCAAGATTGAAGTAACCGATACGACGGGGGTCTCTAATGCCTCGATGACGCCGGTGTGGTTTGCCTACGATACGGCGGTACCGACGGTGGTATTGAACGCAAACGCCAGCGATGGTAACCCTGTGGGCCCCTACCGGAAGGCGGACTTTACGGTCCAGGGAACGGTACAGGATGCGAACGGGATTAGCAACGTCGAGTTCAGTATGAATAGTGGAATAAGCTGGGAGGACCTGGGTATTACCGCCGCATCCGGCGAAAACAAGGCCTGGAGCAAGCTGATTACGGCAGCGAGTAGCAATGGGACAAAGGTTCTGCTGGTCCGGGCGACGGATAAATTTGGACGGGTTGGCGTATCTTCGAGTGTATCCGTCACTATCGATACGGTAGCGCCAACCATCTCAGTAACAAGTCCGGGGACCTTTGTGGCAGGACCTGGTGTTACTATTACGGGGACAAGTAGCGATAGTGGAAGTGAGGCCAGCGGTCTTGATAAGGTCTATTACCGTGTTGATGGAGGCTCCTGGCAGGAAGCTTCGGGGACCGCAAGCTGGAATACTACCCTGGATCTGGATACGGATGGCACCGGTCCCGATACAGGATTAAGTGAAGGGAATCATACTCTGGATGTGTATGTAACCGACAAGGCGGGGAACCAGAGCAGCGTACAGAGTATCACTCTTATGGTCGACCAGAACATACCTGCCCTCGCAACTATTACGATTGATGGGACCACCTTTGGGGAATCCCCCGTCTTCCGCACCACGGGCTTTACCCTGGCAGGAAGTGTCACCGACACCAATGGGGTCGCTTCGGTCAGCATTACCCAGACAAAAGAAGGGGGATCCTCTGAGCCTGTTACGGTAAGCCTTGGAACCGGGAGCACGAGCAGAACCTGGACTGCCTCAATTTCCTTAAGTGGAGAAGGTTCCTATACCTACACCATCACGGTAACGGACGTAGCGGGCCGCAGTACCAGTGCGTCCCGTACGGTGGTTGTGGACACCCAGGCCCCCTCGGCTCCCACGGTGAGCAGCCCCGGCATGAATAGCTGGATCCTCGGGACCAGTTACACCGTCAGCGGCACCGCCAGTGACGTGGGAAGCGCTGGCATCGGTGCGGTTTATTACATCGTCGGACCCGCCACGGGGTATACGCCCCCCACAGACCTGGCAGGCTGGAACCTGGCAAGTGGAACCGAAAGCTGGAGCGGGACTATCAATCTAACAGCCCTGGGCGAAGGAGCCAAGAAGCTCTTTGTTAAAGCGGTGGATAAGGCGGGCAATGTCTCGGCCCAGACCGAACGATCCTTTGGCATTGACCAGAGCGCCCCCTCGATTAGTCTTACCGGTCCAGTGGCAACCCTTGCTAATGGCTCGATTACCTTTACGGGGACTGCCAGCGACTCGTACCTCGTGGCCCTGGTTACGGTAGCAGAAAAGAAACCCGGTGATACTAGCTTTACTGACATCGGTACGGCTGATTACGACAGCGGAACGGGCATCTGGTCCTACACTCGGAATATTACTGGCCTTTCCGATGGTACCTATGAATACCGCATCACCGTGACCGATGGCGCCCTGAAGACCACCTCGGTTACCAAAACCATTACTATCGATACTACCGCGCCGGTAGTAAGCTTTAACCAACCGGCTCCGTATATTGAAATAAGCGGAACCGTGTACGGCAACGGCACCATGACCATGAGCGGCACCGCCAGCGATCTCAACGGCCTTGCGGGTTTGGAATACCGCGTTGGTGGCGGCACCTGGCAGAGCGTCGGAACCGCTCCCTACATCAGCTTTACCTTCGCGGTTAATACCACTGCATACACCGATAAGGCAGACCTCAGTATCGAAGTACGGGGTACCGACAATGCGGGCAATGTGGCCGTTGCATCCTATACCATCCGGGTAGATCAGGATACGGATAAACCCACCTTTACGATTGGCAGTCCCACGGAAGGCGGCCTTGTGTCGAGCCAGACCATTACCATCAGCGGAAGTCTTGCCGACGATGACGGTCTTAACGATGCTACCCTGTATTACCGCTTAAGCGCCGATGGGGGCACCACCTGGAGCCCCGATTGGACGCAAATTCCCGCTTCGTACCTTACCGGTTCGGCTACAGCAAAAACCTTAAGCAGCTTCTCCTTTACCAATAGCATCGATGGAGCCAAAGTCTTGCAGCTTAAGATTGCGGATGTGAACGGAACCGTGGCCACCAAGAGCATCACCTTTACCCAGGATGCGGGGGCCCCCACCATCAGCAACATAAGCCCCGCAACCACGGGCTACCGCAATGGGGACTTTACGGTGAGCGGAACTGCGACTGATAGTCAAGGTACGGTCACGGCGGTGCGTTACCGGGTTGTCAAGGATGGCGCTACGGTGGTTGTAAACTGGACCGCCTGTACCCTCGGGAGCCCCGGTTCTGCCACAACAAGCTTTACCACGGGACTCATCCCCACAAGCAGCGGCACGGGCATTTACCAGGTAACCTTTGAAACCGAAGATAATGCGGGCAACAAACGGCAGGAAAGCTATGCCTACACGGTGGATAGGACCCTGCCCTCCGGAAGTTTTGCAAGTCCCGCAAGCGGCAGCACCACCAATAACATCATCACCCTGTCGGGAACCGCTTCAGATAACTTTGGTTTAGGTAGTCTCCGGCTCGCCATCATGAAGGATGGTACGGAAGTGGCCGACCTTGGCGCCCCCACTGGCGCAAATGACTGGAGCCTGAGTTTCGATACCCGCACCTACGACGAGAGCGCCTACGCAACCCTGATTAGTGGCAGCCTCTATGAAATTACCCTGCGTCTCATCATAACCGACGTGGCAGGAAACATCGCCACCGTCGACCGGACCTTCAGGATCGACCAGAGCACCGATATACCGCAGATAAGCTTTACCACCCAGCAGAGCGTGTACCTTGCGGATTCTAAGATTTACGGAACCGCCACCGATGATGATGGTATTGCTTCTATAGAAGTAAGCACCGACGGTGGTACAAACTGGACTACCCTCTCCGCCCCCACCGGTGGCTGGGGAACCAGCGCAAGCTGGAACTACGACCTGGGCAGCACCGACGGCGCGTATAGCCTGCGGGTCCGGGTAACCGATGTTTCAAGCCCCGCCATCGTAGGTACCAGTAGTGACGCTACCTTCCTGGTTGACCGGGAAGCCCCGGACGGAGCCTTTACCGCTCCTGCGGCTAACAGCAAGCTTAAGGCCAGAGACCTTACCTTTACAGGAACCTATGGGGACGAAAACCCGGTCGTTTCCGTACAGCTTAAGATTGATTCTAGCGACTTTACGAGCGGCGCCGTCACGGCCACCATGTCAGGTGGTTCGGGCAGCACGAGCGGTACCTGGACCTACACCTTCGCTACCATTCCCGATGGCACCCGGACCATCTACGCCCGCGTCACCGATGCGGCGGGTCGCACCACCCTTATAAGCCGCACCGTGGTAGTGGATACCACAGGCCCCGTGGTCACCATCATCGATCCTGCGGACTTAACCAGTGTATATGGCAAGGTAAGCATCCGCGGAAGCGCTGAGGATACTACCACGACGATTAAGAATATCAAGATCGGTATCGGCAAGACCGTCAACGAGGAAGACTATGAAGGAAGCCCCTGGTATCCTGCTACGGGAACGGTAAGCTGGTCCTACACCTTTAATAATATCAGCGCCTATGCCAATACTACCTATGCGGTGGACATTGGGGATACCGACCAGGACGGTGTCCAGGATGCGGGCGAAACCTGGCTGAATATCTGGCGGATGAAGATCTATATCCGCGCTGAAGATACCGCGGGACTAGGAAGCACGGGGAATATATCCTATGTATCAACCTACACCCTTGAAATCGACCCCAACCGGGACCGGCCGGAAGTGACCGTCCTTGACCCCGACGATGGGGCAACCATCGGGGGGTACAAGCGGATCTTTGGTATTGCCCAGGATGGTCAGTCCATCTGGAAGGTCCAGATTGCCTTTGATATGAATAACGACGGTGATTTTAATGATGCGGGGGATGTATGGCCGAGCATCAGCGGCTTTACTCCGCCGTCAGCGGACGAATCGGACAGCAGTACCACCGCCTGGTACCTCGTCAACGGCACCACGAGCTGGTACCAGACCATCAACCTGTATGGGGAATTCAATCCCACCGGCACCGACACCACCCGGACAATAAAGTTCAAGGTCCGAGCCTGGGATTACAAGACCACCCCCGGCGATGGTATTCCGGGAATTGAGGTGGTGCGGACCATTACCTTTGATAAGACCGTGCCCCAGTACGCCGACATATCCCACGAAACAGGGAGCACCGTAGGGGGCAGCTTTACTATCACCGGCTATGTACGGGACGAAAGCGGTCTTCAGAGCATCATCTTTAAGCATGAAGGGCCCCGCATCTCCAGTCAGGAACTGATTGGGGCTGCCTCTGGCCAGCCCCGGGCGGTGCTTGTGAATAGCGGCGAACCCGGCTATGTGGCAGGCTACATGACCTACCGGCTTGAAATACCGATTAACACCACCGAAGCAGGGCTCTTCCCCGCTTCCTCAGGTATCATGGCGGTGGCCCTGGATGCGATTGATTCAAGTGGATTCCACAGCATCCTAAGCCTGAGCTTTAACGTGGACAACATTCTGCCTTCGAACCTGACCTATACGGCGGGGAGCGAAATCATCGGTACCCAGGCAGAAGTGCAAGGAACGGTCCGGGATACGGGCATTGTGTCGGGTATTAAGCAGGTGGTGGTGTACCTCAAGCGAGGCGACAGCGTAGTCCGCTTAAAGGGCGGTAGTGGCAGTCTTGATGCAAGCGGCGTCCTGAACCTGAGCGACAGCGCCTACAACGACTACCGCATCGTTATTGATAACCGCCTGGAAGACGGCAACGACACTGGCTCTGCGGGAGATAACGATGGCTTTGCCGAGTGGCTTACCATTAGCGGCGGTGTGTACAACTGGGCGGCCCGGTTCAATTCAATCCTGGTTTCTGATGGCAAGACGGAAGTAAACTATGTGGCCTATGACTTTGCGGGCAACACCGTGAGCGGCAGCACCAACGCCTATGTGGCCAACAACAAGCCAAGCATTACTTCTATAGTCCTTGGAACAGACTTGAATGGGGATGACGATACCGATGACTCGGGCGAAAAAACAAGCGAAATTAGCTCGGGCTACAGCGCTACGAACTTTACCGCCCGGGGGAACCGCCTGTATATTCAGGTGAATGCGACGGGCGGCAACGGGACCAAGCGCTACTCGATTACATACAACGGGACCGAACAGAATGGGACCCTGACATCCAATACGGTCACCATCAATACCAGCAGTTTTGCGGAGAGCAGCAGCGCCAACGATAGGTTCTTTACCATCCTGGTCTACGACAGCACCACGAGTGACGATGATGATTCCACCGACGAGCTAACCGCCACCATTACGGTGGGTCTTACCATCGACAATGTGGACGAGGTGGCCCCCGCGGCATGGCTGTACCAGCTCGCTGCTTCGGACGTGAAGGATTACAACGCAAGCGACCGGTCCGTATGGAAGGGCCATATCGAACCCTGGAACCAGAGCCCCTATGATAACGAGGATAGTGGATTTAATAAGACGAATGAGGTCTTTGGCAACGATGCGGATGTGAGCGGCACCATCGTGTTCCGCGGCGGAGCCAGCGACAATCAGCGGATTAACGCCCTCTATATCTGGATAGACCTGAATGGGAACGGAACAGTTGATGCAGGCGAAGAGCAACAGGTAGCAAAATTTAGCGGCAGTAGTCTTGTAGAAGACACAAGCAATACTCTTGGAAAATGGACTGCCACAAGTGAGAGCCTTACCCTGGCAGGCGGCCATACGGTGGAATGGACGTTTGAATGGGACAGCAGTAAGGTAAGCGGCGTTGCCCGGGCGAATGTGCGCATCCGGGTGCGGGCAGAAGATGCCCGGCCTGCCGCAAGCGGCGGCCCCAACGGCTCAGTCCAGACCCCCGCTACTCCCACTGACAGCACAGCCTTAACCACCGGCTTCAACATCATGAAGGTGGACGTGGTGCCGTATGTCAAGGATATTACAACAGCGCTTAGCTCAGCGTATGCATCTAAGCCGAGTGCGTTCAATAGGTCTGCTCTTGGATGGTATCCAGTGAGAGAAAATGAAAATATTACTATTAGTGGATTTAATTTGAATGGGACAAGTACGGGAGTGACTATTAATGGAACATCTATCACACCATCAAGTGGATCTACGACCCAAATCGTAATTAATACCGGAACAACAGCTACCAGTGGAACACTCATACTTACCGTAAACGGAGTATCTTCTATTAATAATAACAATAACAACGAGAAAGAATGGAATTCCTTTAGTAATGGAGTCAATAATGCTCAATTGAACGATGATACTTATCTCTACCTCTGGAAATTCAATAGTCTCGTTACCAGTTCAATGATTCGTTATCCTTCTATGCGGGTATCCCGAAGCGCTAATGAATATGTGGGCTTTGCATACGCTAGTGGGGCTCAAGAGGTACATGTTAACGTCAATGGAACAGATACAAAAATAGATGGATCTTATACCCAGTGGTATGATACCGGTTTTGCAATCGATTCAAACGATCGCTGGTATGCAGGAGCTATGAATGGAGATTACGGAGGAAGTGGTGTTACTGGTAGTGATCAAGATATGAATACTGGTACAGGAGGAGGCTGGGCTAATTTTGGTTTCTATGCTTGGCAAGCTGGAACCAATATACTAAATAGTACCGGAGCCTATAGCAGTGGTTCCCATAAACGCATGATTGAAAATGCAAATAGCAATACCGCTGCATCCCCGAATTTCAATCCGAATAGGATTCAAAGTCCCAAGATGGTCACGTTTGTTAATGGTGGTACAACAAATGTATTCATGAGTTACTACGATGCTTCTAATAATCAAGTTCGGTATCGCTATGGAACTGTGTCCGGTACATATCCTGGGAGTCCCACTTTTGGAGGCAATATAGCAAATCATGGTAATGTGGCGGATGGTTCTGCTGCAGGTTACCATGTAGTAGCCGATGGAAACACCACTACTACTTATAAAGCCGGCCAATATTCTGCAATTGGAATTACCCCAGATGGCTCTGTTGCTGTTATAGCATGGTATGATGCAACAAATCGAAAACTTATGTTTAGCTATAACACTGATCCAACTGGAGCTTCCAGTTCCCAATGGCAAACCAATGCAACTGTGATTGATGCAGATTTTTCTGGGTGGTATGTAGATCTAGTTGTTGATGATCTTGGGGGAATTCATATTGCATATTATAATTCTTCTAATGGCGATCTTCGGTACGCATACAAGAGTGCCTATAATCAGCCTGCCACGGTGGTCACGGTAGACTCCTTCCTTGCAGTGGGGACAAATATTTCTATAAGCTGGAAAACCAATGGAACAAAACGAATTCCTTATATAAGTTATTACATGAGTTCTTTTACCGCCACATCCTTCAGTGTTAAGGTTGCCTGGTTGAATGGTGATTTATCAGACGGAGTAAATAATGATATGTACACTGGGAGTTGGGAAATCATGACTGTTCCCACATCTAATATCCCCAAAGACTTTACAGTAGGTATAGGCATTAAGGGAAATCAGCCTATTCTTGGTTATGCTACAACTACTAGCCTTGAAACAGCCCAATTAAAATAATCTATCCGTTTGGGTATACACCCCCGAAATTTCTTAGGGGGTGTTCTACTATGGGCCATAAGGATACGTAAGGAGGTTCCCTTCAGGGCCCCCTTCAGCGGGGGCCCTGAGTTTTTCCCTTTTCAGTTCCATTGAGAAAAAACCATATTATCGTTATACTATCACCGGAGGGGGCGCCCATAGATGGAACAGGATATCCGCTGGAAGCAACGATTCTCCAATTACAAGCAAGCCATGGCCCAACTCGACGAATTTATTAACAAAGGGGATCTTAATAAATTTGAAAAACAAGGGCTTATCCAATGCTTTGAGTACACCTTTGAACTTGCCTGGAAAACCATGAAGGATTATCTAGAAGCCGAAGGGTATACCATTCAAAGCCCCCGGCATACCATTCAGACCGCCTTTCAGTCCGGCCTTATCCACGAAGGGCATCTGTGGATCGATGCCCTTGAAAAACGGAACCTTATGGCCCACACCTATGATGAAGCGCGGGCAGAAGAAGCGGCCAATCTGATAATGCATTCATATTATAAGATCCTAAAAGACCTCTACCGGACTCTGGAAGGACGGGCATAGATAATATGAAATACGGCCTCGACGAAGCGGACCTTTCATATATCATAGCCGCTTTGAAACAATTCCCAGAGATCCAGAGGGCCTTTATCTTCGGCTCCCGGGCAAAGGGAACGTACAAAAGGGGTTCAGATATTGATATTGCCATAGCGGGTCCATCAATCACCTTTACCACCATATCAAAACTTCATGCTCTGCTCGAAGACCAGGGCCCCTTACCATACTTTATTGATATTGTCCACTACGAAGACATAGAAAATCCAGCCTTAAAAGAGCACATCGATAGGGTTGGCCAGCTAATTTACGAAGCCCCGGCGAGCATACCGCCAACAACAGAGAAGGTGGGCGACTAACTAGGTTTTCTTACTCATATGACTAAACCGCAATGAAATGCGATTTAGTCTTGACGATTCTGCAATAAAATGCCGATTAGTCTCGACATTCCCGTTCTTAGAAATGAACATTGATTTCTGAATTAATTCAACAAATCATCCAGGGTAGGTGTACTTGACCGTTCCTTTATGTCGAGTTCCAGCCCAAGCCGCTTAAGAATGTGACCCAACTGTCTCAGAGAGAGGGAAAGCTTTTTACCTGTCTCAAAGGCAGAAAGGGTTACCCGACTTAGGTGCAGTTCCTTGCAAAGGGCTTCCTGAGTAATACCCAGGGCCTTTCTTCGTTGGGCAATGGCCGGCCCAAGATCATATATCTCCATTTGCTTTTTCTCCTATCTGCCACTCTTTCAGCATTCGTTCCCCTATAACATTAAAATCAGGATGCTCCTTGCAGTATTTTACTAGTTCCCTCCGAACCTGAGAAACCGCGGAAATACAGGAATCCCAAAGTTCGGCGCTCCTGCGGGGCGTCATCATACAGTACTGTTCTGCAAAATGGAACAACCTTTTTTTATTCCACCATGATTTTTTCCCAAACAGAGTGAGGGCCGGCGTATCATGGGGAAGATAGCAGGTCGTAGTAACCAGGTTGTAGGGAGGTGCAAGACGGCAGTCCCTTTGGCCAGTACCATACAGGACCCCAAAATTCTTAAGATGGGCGTCTCCATTCCGGAGAAGAACCATAAGGACCATCAACATAAAATACTGCTCTAAAGACCCTCTGGTTTCAGAAGGACCGGTAAACAGGCTAATAGCCCTCGCAATCTGTTCATAGCTTCCTTCATATTTCTGTCGATTAGTTTTACCCAGAAGGACCGCCATTTCTTCAAAGCCGACAGCGGGGTTCTGATTACCTGCAAATCGTTTAATAATGAGAAGCTTTTGACTATCACTGAGAAAAAACTCAGGCACCGATAAGCCCGCATGCCGAGCTACCTGTAAACAAAAATATTCATTAACCGTAAGGAATGGATAGGCCTCTCCACTGGTTTTAATGATATAATCATCCATACAAAGATTTATTTTGTCACGGAGTACCCCGAGAACCTTAGGTTGAATTCCCCCTATCGCAGAGCGGTATAAAAACCGCTCCAGGAGTTCCTCAAAAAGGTCGTCTTTCCTATGGATAAGTTCATCCAGAAGAAGAGGCTCAGGGGTTTTCGGGGGTGACACTTTATCGATGAGCGACGGAGGCATATCCACAGCGGAAAAGGTAAGCCTCCCCTTAATTGATGGAGCGAGAACCGCGAGCAAGGTAAGTTCATCAAGTTCGCCCACTTCTTTGGAAAGGAGGGCTTTAAAAATTTCAAAAAGGTACCCCTCCGGAATATACTGGTTAAAAATAGGATGAAGCTGGTCCCGGGGAAAAACATAGCTTTTATTTCGTACCGGCATGGTTAAAGAAACAAAGCAGGAAGGGTCGGTTGTTTGATAGGTAAACACATAGTCCCGTCCTTCTCTCGTAAGGAGCCCTGCTGCTTTTTGATTAACATATACCAGTACTTTTATTGTATTCATTTAATTAACATTATAAGCGCATTTTTCTAAAATGTTAAGTATTCTAATACAGAATTTAGCATAATCCCTTGAGTAGAAGAGGGGGAAGTCTCCCCCTCGCTCCGGCCGCCAGAGGGGAAAAACTCCCGGCACCCTGTCACCGCGCAATTCGCCGCGGCACTGCTTTTCTCCGGTGGTCCCGGGCTTGCAGCCAGCAGGTCACCGCTGCCAAGCCCCACCACGCCCTCTGGCGGCCTCCGCTACCCCCTCTGCGGGGGACACCCCCGCAACGCCCCCAGCTGTTCGGTGTACGGGACCGACAAGCCTGCGCCTTACCTACCAGGCCCGACGGCATAAGGTTCCCCTTAAAACCTTTTTAATTTGACAGACTAAAAAAATAGTGCTATAGTTCTATTCAATAGAACAACCGGTTGCGCATTGTTGCGCACCATAAGAAAGAGGACCGTATAATGTCAGAAGGTTCCTTGTTAGACAATGGCTCACTATCGTCTCAGGAATTATCTCCTTCCACCTCTGTAAAAAATATCGAAGATATTGCCCGAGCTCTTGGAGTGTCTAAATCTACCGTTTCCCGGGCAATTTCCGGGAAAGGCCGTATCAGCCCTGAAACCCGAGAACGAATCCGTTCCTTTATTGAACAACAGGGATTCCAGATAAATCGTATTGCCAAAGGACTAGCAGAGGCCCGTACGTACAACATTGCGGTAACTATGCCGAGCGATACCGAAGTCCAGGAAATCCCATTTTTTCAGACCTGCCTTCATGCCATTGCGGAAACCCTTTCTCGTTCAGAATACGATACGGTCGTAGCGGTGACCACGGAGCACGACATTGCCTCTCTTAAACGCCTTATTCGTTATCGTAAAGTGGATGGGGTCATTCATACTCGGCCCCTTACCACGGATCGAAGCATCGAGTTTCTAAAAGAACAATCCCTTCCTTTTGTGGTGATTGGTAGTGTGGCAGACCTTTCCGTGGTTCAGGTCGATTCAGACCATCGAGAAGCATGCAAAAATGCAACCCTCCATCTTCTGCGGCAGGATTTTTCTCGGCAGGTCCTTCTGGCGGGTAATCCCCATCATCAGGTAAACAAGGATCGATACGAAGGATATCGCCTAGCCCTCACCGAAGGAGGTATCAAAGAAGTAAAAGAATTTTTTCAAGTGCCCACAGATCTCCGACAACTACCATTACAGGAAGGTTACCCCCTTGTTTTCTGGAATGCCACAAGTAAAACTGTTCTGGAAGAATTGATACACCACATTCTCCCCCAAGGACCCCAGTGTATCATCGGAATGGATGACGTTATCACCGCTAAGGCTCTGCATATTCTGCATCGCTATAAAGTTCGCATCCCCGATGATGTTGCGGTGGTTTCTTTTCATGATAGTACAACCATGGAACAGCATCTTCCACCTATTTCCGCAGTTCATGTGGAAATTCAGAAGCTTGGGAGTCTTGCAGCCACACTTCTTATCGATATGCTTGAAGGAAGGAAGATTGATGCTATTCACAGGTTAAAAGCGGATTTTGTGATACGGGATTCTTCGAGGGCAGTACAAAAGGATTCGACGGTTGCGATGCAACCGAGCAATATAGGATTTTTCAAAGGAGGCTTATCATGAATAAGCGATGGCTCGTAATTTTGAGTGCCCTAGTGGCCCTGCTTTCCCTACTGGCCCTTTCATGCCAGGGTAAAACAGGAACAGCAAAGGGTGGCAAAGAGGTGGTTCTTACCGTGTGGGAATCTACCAATGGTCCCGATAAATTCATTCAACAAGCGGGAGAGGCCTTTACCAAGAAATACCCCCACATCAAGATTAAATACGTGAACGTAGAACTGGGGGATGCGGCAGGCCAAATTGCCCTTGATGGACCTGCCGGCGTCGGTCCCGATGTGTTTGCGGCCCCCCACGACAAACTGGGCGAACTGGTTTCCGGCGGTCATGTACTTCCCACTAAAAATCCCGAGGAAATAAAGAAAAAGGTTCTGAGTTCCTGTGCTACGGCCCTTACGTATAATGGAACCATGTATGGCTACCCCGTTTCTGCCGAAACCTATGCACTCTTTTATAACCGGGCCTATATCAAAGACTCAGAGGTTCCCAAAACCTGGGAAGAACTTGTAAATTTTGCGAAGAAGTTTAACCCCGCCAATCCTGGTAAATATGCCTTTATCATGGATGTTGGGAATGCGTATTACACCATCATCTTTACCACCAGTGGGGGAAATCGCCTTTTCGGTCCCAACGGGAATGACACAACTGCTACTAATATTAACTCAGAACAATCTATCAAAGGGATGAAGTTTTTCCAGAGCCTCCGTTCTATTCTGAATGTTCCTGCGGCAGACCTTACTACCTCTGTGGCTGACACGGCATTTTCCTCCGGAAAGGCGGCCATGTACATTACTGGCCTATGGAACGTGGTTCCCTTTAAAAATGCAGGCATTGATTTCGGAGTAGCCCCCCTTCCGGCCCTCCCGGGCGAAAGCACTCCGCCGGCATCCTTCTCAGGAACCCGGGCTATGTTCGTTTCCGCCTATTCGGACCACCCAGAAGAAGCTCATCTCTTTGCTTCCTTCCTTGTTTCCGAAGAAATGCAGAAACTCCGGTTTGATATTACCGGCGCCATGCCTGCCATCGACGTAAAGGTCGATAGCCCTTACATGGCGGGCTTTATTACCCAGCTTAATTATGCCTTCCCCATGCCTTCAATTCCTCAAATGGGGGCGTACTGGGAAGCCATGGGAAATGCAAGCAAAAACATCTGGGATGGGGCGGATGTAAAAAAGGAACTGGATGCCTGTAATGCGGCGATCCTGGGGAAATAGTGTTTTCCCAGTTTTTTCGGGGCCCAGGTCCCGAAAAAGGTGATATTTAAGAAAAAGTGGTTTGTTAACATCTAAACGGTCAGAGCAAGCCCTATCAGAGAGGGGGCGAAAAAGGCTGATATAAAAGAGCTCTTTCGCCCTCTTCCCCTCTGAAAAAGGGAGCAAGGAGGTTTCATGCACAATCCTTTACCCTTAGATGGCACAGGAGAAAAAAAGGTAGTAAGAACGGCCGTTCTTTTTATGGGGCTTGCCCATCTTCTGTGGCTACGGGATACGGTGAAGGGGCTTCTTTTTGCGGCGGTGGAGATCTTTTACATTTTTATGATTCCCTCTATTGGGAAAAAACTAATAGACCTCGTTACGCTTGGAAGTCCTCAGCCTGAATTACCCATAAAAATGCGGGATAATTCTATCTTTATGTTGATCGATGGGATCCTTACCATCGTTGCGCTCATTGTATTTTTCAGTTTATACGTGATATCTGTTCGCAGCGCACGACAGGGATACCGGGAGTACTGTCGAAAAAAACGACCTATGAACATGGGAGAATCCTTTTCTAATATCTTGAGCAAGGCCTTCCCTGTCATAGGATTAACCCCCAGCTTTCTTCTTATTCTGGTACTCGTCGTGGTTCCCCTTATCTTCTCCGCCAGTGTGGCTTTTACCAACTATTCGGCTCCCGACAATATCCCGCCGAATAATACGGTCGATTGGGTTGGTCTTGCCAATTTTAAAACCCTGTTAGGAGGAGAGGCGTCCTGGACCAGCGGCTTTGTCCGGGTGGCCACATGGACGGTAATCTGGGCTTTTTTTGCGACCCTTACCTGTTATTTCGGCGGTCTTTTCGTGGCAATCCTTCTCCGGGAAAGTAAGATTCGCCTTGTTCCCTTTTTCCGCCTGATTTTTATTCTTCCCTATGCGGTTCCCTCGGTAGTAAGCATGCTCGTCTGGCGGAATCTGCTGAATGGGACCTTTGGAACTATTAATCGCACCTTGATGGCCCTCCATATCATAGACACCCCCATACCGTGGCTTGGAGACCCCCTCCTTGCTAAAATCGTGGTCATCCTTATCAATCTTTGGGCCGGTTTCGGCTATTTTATGCTCCTTGCAACCGGGGCCATGACCGCAGTTTCCCAGGATATTTTTGAAGCCGCCCGTATCGATGGGGCAAGTCGTTTTCAGGTGTTGCGACACATCACGCTTCCATTGGTATTATACCAGACTATGCCTCTTATCATTATGTCCTTTACCTACAATATCAACAATTTTGGAGCCATCTTCTTTCTTACTGGCGGTAGTCCTACCGTAGCAGATAGTACCATAACCAGTGCCGGAGGAACCGATATTCTGGTTACCTGGATATACAAACTTACCATCACCCTCTTAAAGTATAATTATGCTTCCGTAATAGCGGTATTGATATTCCTCGTACTGGCTCCCTTTGCAATCTTTAACTTCCGGCAAACCAAGGCTTTCAAGGAGGGCGACCTATGAAAGACACCTTAAAAAAACGAAAAAACTATCGGGTTATCGAAGAGATAAACACCACCATCACGATGATAATATTCATCATTATTTCTCTTTTTGTCCTCTATCCTCTTGTATATGTGGTGAGTGCAGCCTTCTCTCCAGGGACCGGTATCGCATCGGTAAACATAATTCCCTTCGGGGATGGTTTTACGGCAAAACATTTTGTTCGTCTTTTTACAGAAACCCTATACGGCCGATGGTTTTTAAACACCCTTTACATTGCCACAAGTACGAGTCTTTTGACGGTCCTCATTACTTCTATTGCAGCCTATGCCTATTCTCGTTTTAATTTTTCGCTTAAGAAACCCTTCCTCATGTCATACCTGATACTTCAGATTTTTCCTTCCTTCGTGGGCATGGTAGCAATCTACGTGATCCTCCTGCGAATCAATGGGCTTGATACCCTCTGGGGACTAGTCCTGGTGTACGTGGCGGGAAATCTCCCCTACAACACCTGGCTTGTGAAAAACTACATGGATACGGTTTCCCGTAACCTCGACGAAGCGGCCCAAATCGATGGAGCAGGACATTTCAGGATTTTCTTTAGCATCATGCTCCCCGTGGCCAAACCGGTTATCTCGTTTTTAGCGATTACGAGCTTTACCGCCCCCTGGATGGATTACATTTTTCCCCGAATGGTACTCCGTTCTGTGGAAAAGCAAACCCTAGCCCTGGGATTATTTGGTTTTGTTACCGACAAAAAGAACGAATTTACCACCTTTGCTGCCGGTTCTCTGATCGTAGCCATCCCCTTCATCATTTTCTTTTTACTTTCTCAGCGGTTCATGGTGAACAGTTTCAGTGGCGCAGCAGTAAAAGAATAAATAATTAAAGGAATGCGTATGGACAGCTTTGGGATGACACCTCAGTATCTTACAAAAAATGGGTTACCCTGGTTTCCCGTAATGGGAGAATTTCACTATTCCCGTTATCCTGCGGAATACTGGAAAGAATCCCTCCTTAAGATGAAGGCCGGAGGCGTGGACATTGTTTCTTCATATGTCATCTGGATTCATCACGAAGAGATTGAAGGAGAATACGACTTTTCAGGGCAACGGAATCTCCGGCGTTTTATAGAAACCGTGGCAGAATGCGGGCTATACTTTTGGATCCGCATCGGGCCCTGGTGCCACGGGGAAGTCCGGAACGGAGGGTTCCCCGACTGGTTATTACAGAAGCCCTTCCCCGTCCGGGTAAACAACGAAGACTATTTTGCCACGGTAAGCCGTTTTTATCGGGCCATTTACGAACAAATCCGGGGACTCCAGCACAAAGATGGGGGGCCGATTATTGGCATCCAGATTGAAAACGAATACGGCCACTGTGGAGGTCTGGGGGGAGAAGAGGGGGAACGGCACATGCAACGCCTTACCACCCTTGCCCGAGAAATAGGCTTCGAGGCACCCTACTGGAGTGCCACCGGCTGGGGAGGAGCGGTAACGGGCGGTCTTATTCCTGTCATGGGGGGATACTGCGAAGCCCCCTGGGACCAGCGGCTTACCGAAATCGAACCCTCAGGGAACTACATCTTTACCCACGAACGGAATGACCACAACATTGGCAGTGATTTTGGGTTTGGCCATGGGATTACCTTTGACATTTCGAAATTCCCTTATCTAACGGCAGAACTCGGCGGGGGTCTGCAAGTAACCCGACATCGGCGGCCTGTAGCTCGTGCCCGAGACATTGGCGCCATGAGCCTTGTAAAATTGGGAAGTGGGGTTACCCTTTTGGGATACTACATGTACCACGGAGGAACCAATCCGCGGGGGAAACTCAGTACCCTTCAGGAATCCCGGGCCACCGGCTTTATCAACGACCTACCAGAATATTCCTACGATTTCCGGGCCCCTATCCGGGAATATGGTCAAATTTCCGAAACCTATCGGGAACTAAAGCTCTTTACCCTTTTCCTCCACGATTTTGGACAGGACCTCTGTACCATGTCTGCAGAAATTCCGTCCGAAAACCCCCTCCATCCCACCGATTATGAGCACCTGCGCTATTCCTATCGACACAATGGTCAGTGGGGATATCTATTTGTAAACAATTATCAACGACGAAAAAAGATGGCACCCCATCGGGAGGTGCGGATTCCTTTCCCTCGAGGTCTCTCTGAAAACAGCAATCCTGTCGGGGGACACCCCTCACCACAGGGCCATGAGAATAGCGCACCTTTTTCCGGGCTCGATGATAGTCAAGGGCAATCCTTTTTTCCACCCATGGATATTGAAGATGGGGAATACTTTTTTCTTCCCATGAATATGCCTGTAGGGGACAGTGTGCTTGGAACAGCCCTGGTAAGTCCCCTCTGTATTATTCCCGGTCCTCGGCCCCAGTGGATTTTTTATACACCTTTTCAGTACGCAGAAAAACTAAGGCAAGCAGGTAAGATTGATGCCCTTTATCAATTTAAAAACAATCGGTGGCCCACCGACGTAGAGATTGTTACCCTAAGTCGAGAAGAGGCCCTCCGAGCATGGAAGATTCGTGAACAACTCCTGTTTCATGAAGGGCCAGTTATCGAAGAAGGGGAGTACATTTTTATTTTCGAACGTCGACCAGGCCCCACCCTTACCTGGAAAGAATTAACCGGCGGAAATCGAGACTCCCTCCATTTACGGGGTTCGGAAACCCCTCTACAGGGGGTCCTCCGATACTGGCGTCTTGAAGTGCCCTCCTGGACAGGGGAAGATCTTTTCTTACAAATCCAATGGGAAGGAGATGTGGCCCGTTTGTACCTTGATGGCTCCCTCGTGGCCGATGATTTTTACACTGGTCCAGGGCACATGTGGGAAGTGGGACTGAAACGTTTTGGGAAGAGGCAGCCCCGTACCTTCATTCTTGAAATCGAGGGGCTCTCTAAAGAGACTCCCCTCTTTTTAGAGGAATGGCCATCCTTCCCCGCAGAAGGAGAACTTTGCACTCTTATCGATGTAACTGTCGAAATAGAAACAAGGCGCCCCTTTTCTGGTTAGGGCGCCGTTTTTGATCTAAGGGAACAGAACGAGGTACGGCCCCTCTTTAGGTTTTTCTGTTTCTGGTTAAAGGGCCGTCTTTAAGCCGAGGTAAGTATAGGGGTTTCCCGCCAGGGTATAGCCTCCTTCAAACTCAAAGGCAAAGTGGGCGCGGGCAAGTTGGGTTACCGTGGGTGAAACCACGATTCCCACCTGGACAAAGAGGGCCCCAAATGCCCGGGAAGGCTGGGCTTCTCCATCGGCGACGATAGGGAAACTGATGGTCCACAGGGGCGTGGCCGCATAGGCGCCATGGAGGCCCCAATTACCATACAACCGCTGGCTATAGAGCGTTCCCCAGTCTTTCTGAATTTCCAGGGTAAAAAGCCGCGCCGCCGCGGTCCCCTGGAGGTACCAGGAGGTGGTGTAGGGAGAATCCAGGGCCACAAGGGAGCGGTACCGTGCCTGTTCCGTCGTGTTTTGTCCCCCTACTCTATAGCCCATTCCCCGGGGGCCATAGCCTAAGCCTTCCATAGGGCTCCAGGCGCCTTCCAGGGTAAATTCCACATAGGGCCACTCCAGGTTCCCCTGGGAGAAAACCTCAAACCCTCCATAGAGGGGGCCCTTAAAGAAATCGCTTCCCCCTGAAGGAGGAAGGTAGAGAGCACGACTCAAAAGCTCCACATTCCAGCCCGGTTTTTTAGAAGGATCCCTAAAAACCGAATACCAGAACTGGTATCCCAGAGATGCCGTAGCCCCCACTCGAAGCCAGTCCCAGTTTTTATAGGGGGACTCATTGGCCTCGATACGGCTACCCCCACCGACAGAAAAACTTCCACCCAGGTAGGCTTCCTCCCCCGCTTGAACGGAAAGGCTCAGCAGGCTCTGACGCTGTGCTGGCCCCACATCGCTGGCGGGGAAAAAGTCGTCAGATACGGTAAGACTTAAAAGTAGCGGATAAAGAATGAATTGGGAGCTTAAAGAAAGGTTTACCCCCCCGGGCCCCTGAGGATTGTAGGTGCCATACACAAGGGTATTCCACCGTTCCGTGAGGTCCCCAAACAACAGAGCGCCCCCAAACCCCCAGGAGTTCTGAGTAAAATTGTAGGTAACCAGGGGAAACCATGAGCGAGGGAGCACTGCCCCCCAATCTCGATAGGGACGGATAGGGAATGCCGTTTCGTCTACCCCTTCGGGGCTGGTAGAAGATCGGGCTGGCTGGAACCCCAGTGGAGAAATTTGATTAATCAAGTTCCCCGCTTCTATCCATGAAAGGGGCGCCCTTTTAACACCAAGCTCCTCATCCTTATAATCGAGGCGACAAATCCGCTCTCCCTCAGAAAAGTATCCCAGGTAGAACAGGGTCCCTCCCACATCCTGGGGCTGATGAATACCCCCACTCAAGGGAATGGTCTGGTACTCTACCCTATCTTCTGAGAAACGAACCAGCCGGTAGAGGGAATTATCGTTCCAGGCAGCGAGAAGCCCCTCCTTGCCAAGAGAAAGGTACCGCAGCCAGGCGATGTTATCAGGAAGCCGGGCTTCTTGAAGCTGCCGAATTTTCACGGTTTCCGGAGCAAACCCCTGGTGTTCTAGCTCCAGGCGAACCAGTTTCTGCTGGTCCCCCTGGCGCATCCAGAAATACAGCTTTTTCCCATCCGCCGAGGCAACTGGATTCCAGATGATACTGCTCAGACTTCCCTGGAACAAAAGCTGGACCCGACCATCCCTCGTAACCAGTACCAGGTTCCGTTGATAGCCTACACTTTGAATGGCCAGAATATGGGGCCCCCACCAGGTAGACTCGCTCAAACGAGGGACCGCTAGCCAGTTCCACCGACCATCTTTCCAGATTCCCACGGCTAATTGGGGAAAAGACCTATCGCCCCGATAGGTAGAAACCAGGATCTCCCCGGTTTCAGGATGTACCGAAAGGCCTTCCACCGGCAAAGAGGTGGTAAAAAGAGGCTGGGGGCTCCCCAGGGTTTGCTGCGTTCCCTGTTCTTTTACCGTATGGCTTGCCAAGAGGCGTTCCCGTCCATCCATCTTTTGCTGAATACTCCGCCGATATACGGTTCTCCGGGAGCTATCATAATAATAGAGGGCCTTTCCATCCGTAGTGAGGGCCCCATAATTCCCTAAATCCGAAAGCCGGGTTGGGTTCATTAAGACCGGTTCCTGGATAGCCATAGCTTCCCGGAAATTATTCCAGGCCTCTTCTAGAGAAAGGCCATACAGGTTTCTAAAAGCGCCCGTCGCGATCCGCAGGTTAGAAAAGGGGAGGTACACATCCTCCAGGGGGCTCAGCGAAAAAGGGTTCGATAGATAGCGCCAGAGGCGGGCATACCTTTCCATCCCGTAGGTATCCTGAAGGTAGCGGGAAAAATAGCCTCCATACCAATACCCCAGCGAAGCGCCGGGGTACTGGTCATAGCAGCCCAGGGTTTGGGGAAAGCTTTTCCAGCGGTTTTCCAGAATATCCTGTCGTAAATAGCCTGCAATAAGCGGGTCCCGGGCTCGTCCCAGGGCGGGGCGACCTAAACTTTCCTGGCTTTCAAAAGAAACGGTAACCCCTTCGGTAAACGGGAAAGGAACCAGGAACAAGGGCAAGGCCACCCCCAGGGAACCAAAAAGGCGATACAACAATTTTGCCGAAGGACTGGTTCCCACAAGGGACACAAAGTGGGTAAGTTCATGATAGAACAGGCGATACAAAATATCATCAAAGAGGAGACTCCCATTGGGCGATAGGGTAGTCTCATACAGCACGATAACCAGCCCAGGATAGTAGTTAAAGTACCCATTGAAGGCTTCCTGATCGGGGGTAATAAGGACGGGGATAGGAAGCTCCGGTTGTGTTTCGAGCTTTGCCGCCACATCCTCGTACACCCTATCCGCAAAACTCGCCAGGTACCGGGCGGATAGGGAAGATTCCTTCGGGAAGATAATCGTAAAATACCGGGTTTTTATCTGATAGAGGGGCCGAAAATCCCGATATACCTGCGCCGAGAGGGGGCCTCCTCCTGTTGTCACAAAATAGCAGAGAAGCACCACCATCCCCAAAAAGACCTTTTTTTTCATACATTTTCTCCCTTCTTTTTTAATGTGTTACCAGCTATTTTCTTGTTCAATTTCTGTTAAAACCATATCATAGGGATACCGATTTTTCCAACTTAGGGAGTCATTTTTTGTGCCCGCCACCATTACGAACGGGGACCCACCAGGATCTCCATGGCCTGCCAGGCCCGGTGCCCCAGATCTTCCAGGGCATCCCGCCGTTGCAGGTGCACATCCGGGTAGAGGGGGTCCCCAATCCGCACGTGAATCTGACGGCGGAAAAAGAAGCCAAGAAAGCCGCTCTTTCCTTTTTTAAAGGAAATCCCAATGGGGATAATAGGCACCTGGGCGTCCACCGCTAACTGGAAGGCCCCCCGCTTAAAGGGACGCAGGTTTTCATCAAATTGGACCAGTTCACCCTCAGGGTAAAAGTGCACGTACCGGCCTCGACGGAGCCGTCGAGAGAGCTCATAAAAAAAGATGCCATTTTCAGTAACCGTAGAAGGAATTGGCACACTCCCCAGGATGTTCACCAGAAAGCCCGCCACAGGGAGGGTAAAATTGGCGGGCAGGCTCGTAAAGATGGGCTTTCGAGGAAAGGTGGCAAGCCCTACCATGGCGGAATCTAAGGTATGCACATGGTTTGCAATGGTCACGGCCCCCTCCCGTCGGAGGAGCAGTTTTCGAATCACCTTACGATTATGAAAATGGACACGCAAGACAAAACGGCAATACAGCCAGAGGAGCGGAATCGCCACAAGATAGTAAAACACCAGAGAAAAAAGCCGGGTAGGCAGTCCCTTAAGGATCCGCTTTTTATAGGCCCTTCCTTCACTCTGGGTTTCTGTCCGCCGGATACGCTCATCGAGCATGGCCTCTTCGAACATCCGCTCGGCCTTCTTAACGGAATATTCAAGTCGGAATATCCGAGAACGCTGATAGTACCGTTTTTCCATGGCATGCCGTTCCTCGGGATGCTCAATCCAGTACTCAATTTTTTGAGCCAGGTCCCGGCTACTTCCATGGCGAAACAGACTTCGCTCATCCAGAGCAAACTGACGGGTGGCGCTCTTCTTGCTGTCCGAAATAACCGGAACCTTGCCGCAGGCAATGGCTTCCAGACAGGCAATGGCCTCTATTTCCACATCCGCCGCGTGAACATAGAGGTCCGCCTGCCACAGGAGGTTTCGCAGTTCCTCCTGCTTATAAAACCCAAAGGTCACGGGTATCCCATAGCGTTTTGCAAGCCGCCGTAAATGGGCCTCCCGGGGTCCGGCCCCGGCGAGAATAAGCCGAATCCGGTCCCAATACCGACATCGTCCTATCGCCCTGATAAGCACATCCTGCCGTTTTTCGGGGGCATAGCGCCCCACCATCATAATGGTAAAGGGCTTTGTTTGTGGGGTGCCCCTTTCTTGATTTTCAGGGTCAGCCCCTGTGCCCTTTTCAGGGGTAGGATATGTTTCCTCCCCGGCGGCCCTTTCAGCATCTTCTGTCTTTTTTTCACTGCCTGAAGGATGGGTCCCTCCCTCTTTATCCTCTTGATAAGACGCGGGATGGAAAAAATCATGGATACCATTGGAAATCACATGAAGATGGGCCGTATAGCCATGGAGTCGCAATTCACGGGCAATGAACTGGGACGGACAGTGGATATGATCAATGTGTCGATACAGTATCCAGCGAAAATAACGGTAAATAAAATGGGCCACCGGGCTCCCCGCAGGTCCCAATCCCGCCCCATAGGTGATATTCTCGGGTTGTACATGAAAGGCGGCGGTACAGGGGATCCCCATTTCCCGGGCAATACGACGGGCCCGTCGAGCCAGTTTCCAGGGCATGAAAAGGTGCACCACATCGGCCCCGGTAAAGGCCTCCCGCAATACCCTATCTACCGGTTGAGCAAACAACACCGATTGTCCGCGGGCAATCTCGCTTACTATGGGAATATACCGCTCTGGCAGGGCGTACATATCGGGACCGTTAACACCCACGCTTACCACCCGGACGGTGTGTCCCCGGGCTTTAAGGGCCTCCACGAATCGATAGGCCGTAATTGTTGTCCCATTAGTGAGAATGCCGTAATTATCAATCACAAATACGATAACCATCGGGCCCTTCCTTTCCTTGTGGCGCCTGGCCGTGCAGAGTGGGTCTTTTTCCCGGCGCTAACACGCTGTAGCAAGGGATAGAACACGCACCCCCAGTATATCCTACCTTTTACCTATAGACCAGATGGGGTGTGTGCACTCCCTCTGCATACCCAGGAAGGTCATCGCTGCAGCCAGGGCCTCAGAAGCTACCATGTTTGAAGGGTACGGACATAGATACAAAAAACAAGGGCGCCCTCCTTTCCGCCATTTTTGGAGTAACACGCTCCTGGGCTGTGGCCACCAGGACGCGGCGCAGTGAGCCCTCCTTTCCACCACGGGAGAATAGCACCCCTTTACTCAGATAAAAACAGACCATCAGGCTAGGCTAAGTACCCTTCTTTTATGTGGGAAAGGGAGCGGAGCATAAGGTATTTGGCTTCTTTACTTCCCCCGGTAAGCACCTCAAGCCGTCGCTGGTAATCCTTTCGTTCTTTATCACCCCCCCAGGCACAGGAACAGGTGTGCTTAGCCCAGCCCATCTCCTCCGCAAAGTTACGAATCTGTTCTTCCGTTACCAGCGTAAGGGGACGAATAATTTCGATGGGGTACTTTTCGTACCGTAGCCGGGGCGGCATGGTTCCTAATTCCCCCTTCTTTGTCATGTTCATCAAAAGGGTGGTTAAAATATCATCAAGGTGATGTCCCAGGGCAATCTTATTACACCCATGACTCAGGGCATATTTGAGCAACTCCGTCCGTCGCAGGGTAGAACACCAATAGCAGTTCATGGCCTGGCCTGGTTTTACCAGGGCCATCACCGGGACTTCTATGGTAATAAGGGGAATCTCCCAGCTACGGTATAGATTTTCAATATATCGAACCGCCTCAGGAGGAAGCTGTCCTCCCGGCACATCCGTGGCTATTCGGAGGGCTACTAACTCAAAAGAGGGCCTCTGCCATTTTCGGCGGCGACTTAAGGCCCAGGCAAGGGTGGTTGAATCTTTTCCCCCCGAAGCACCGATAAGAATGCGGTCCCCTTCCTGAATCATCTGGTAGTCAAGCACGGCTTTGGCGATGAGTTTTTCTATATGATACAGAGCCACCGGTATTTCTCCTGCAGCAAATTTAACGACGGGTAGACTATACCATATTTTACAAGAGGGATAAAGATTTTAGAGGAATGGGATAGGAATATAAAAATCTTCTAAAAAAGAGCCATTTTTTACCGATACTCATGTTAGAGAACGTTTATCTTTTCGGGGGAGAGGATACCTATGATATATGGCATATCTTCTGTTTCTTTATTTCCTCAGGCAATCTTTCAGGGACAGGGGAAATTTACTTTGCCCGTATCCCCTGATGCCTATATCTATTCCCATTTTCGTCATGTATCAGGTACCCCGGCCCCGGAAGGAGAACGGGGGATAAGTATTACCCGGCTTAAAATTTTGGATACCCTGATAGAACAGCTTTCTCAACTCAAAAAGGGAAGCCCTACCCTATCCAACACGGCCCTTTCAGAAAAACAGATAGATGCCCTCATAGATCAATACACAAAGGAACTTAAGGCAGCCCAGAGGGCCCATCAAGCATTTCCCTATCAGCCCAGCCCCTCTTTACGGGAAGGAACTTTCCTCAACATGGTGGCATAACCCCCTTTTTAGGGTTTCTGAAGCAGGTGTAATGAAATAAGCCTCTTTTTAGCACATAATTGCCGGTTCTATCTAAAATCAATTGTCTTCTTTAACTATCGCCCCCTTGTCTAATATCGATCTTTTTTGTACTATACTGGTGTTCGCCTCTGTATAAGGCAGCCCCCCTCATCTGTATTCACAGATGCCAAACCTTTTCTCATAAGGAGCTCCTATGAAAGTTGAAGAACTTCAGCATGAAGGTCTTAAAAAGTGGATTCAGGAGGCGGTCGCCCTCATGCAGCCTGAAGACGTGTATGTCTGCGACGGCTCTCAGCAGGAATATGATGCCATGATCAAGAAGCTGGTAGACTCTGGCATGGCAACGCCCCTTAATCCCCAGAAACGCCCTGGATGCTACCTTTTCCGTTCCGATCCTTCCGACGTAGCCCGGGTAGAAAACCGCACCTACATCGCAAGTAAATCCCAGGATGACGCGGGTCCCACCAATAACTGGCTTGATCCCGTGGAACTGAAAAAGACCATGACCGACCTGTATCGGGGTTGTATGAAGGGTCGACACATGTATGTCATCCCCTTCTCCATGGGGCCGGTGGGTTCCAACATTGCCAAAATTGGGGTGGAAATTACCGATTCCGAGTACGTAGTGGTCAACATGCACATCATGACCCGGGTTGGGAAGAAGGTTCTGGATGTACTTGGCAAAAACGGTGAGTACGTGCCCTGTCTCCACTCGGTAGGTAAGCCCCTCGCGGCCGGCGAAAGCGACAATGGGAAATGGCCCTGCGCTCCTCTTGAGAAAAAATATATCTCCCACTTCCCCGAAACCCGGGAAATCTGGTCCTACGGCTCTGGATATGGTGGGAACGCCCTGCTTGGGAAAAAGTGTCTTGCCCTTCGCATCGCTTCAGTCATAGCCCGGGATGAAGGGTGGCTTGCCGAACACATGCTTATCCTTAAGATTACCAACCCCGCGGGGAAATCCAAATACATCTGCGCCGCCTTCCCCTCAGCCTGCGGTAAAACAAACCTTGCCATGCTCGTACCTACTATTCCCGGCTGGAAAGTAGAAACGGTAGGTGACGACATCGCCTGGATGAAATTCGGTAAGGATGGACGGCTGTACGCGATTAATCCCGAAGCAGGGTTCTTCGGCGTAGCCCCTGGTACTAACATGCAATCGAACCCCAATGCTATGCGTTCCATCGAGAAAAACACCATCTTTACTAATGTGGGTATGACCGAAGATAAAGATGTGTGGTGGGAAGGTATTGGGTACGACGCTCCCGGCAAACTCATCGACTGGAAGGGGAATGAGTGGGTACAGGATAAGAACAACAAGGCCCAGGAACCAGCGGCCCACCCGAATGCCCGCTTTACTGCTCCAGCCCGTCAGTGCCCTGTTATGGCCCCCGAATGGGAAGATCCGAACGGGGTCCCGGTCGATGCCATTCTCTTTGGGGGTCGGCGGCCAAGCATTGTTCCGCTCGTCCATGAAGCCAAAAACTGGGTTCATGGAGTTTTCATGGGGTCTATCGTAGGCTCTGAAATTACTACCGCTGCCCTGGACCTTAAGGCGGGAACCATCCGGCGAGATCCCTTTGCCATGCTCCCCTTCTGTGGATACCACATGGGCGATTACTTTAAACACTGGATCAACATTGGCAAGAAGACCACCGAAGACAAACTTCCCAAGATCTTCTTTGTCAACTGGTTCCGGAAAACCGCCGATGGCAAGTGGCTGTGGCCCGGTTACGGTGAAAATAGCCGCGTTCTGGCGTGGATCTTCGAGCGCTGCGACGGAACGGGTAAAGCGGTGGATACACCGATCGGGTATATGCCTACTATCGACGCTATCCAGCGGCCGGAAGGCGTTTCCGAAGCAGACATGAAGGAACTCCTGGCGGTGGACATCGAAGGCTGGAAGAAAGAAATCGCCGATATTCGGGAGAATCACTATCCCAAATTCGGCTCCAAGCTTCCCAAAGAACTCTGGGATGAACTGGATGCCATTGAAAAACGGCTGCAGAAGTAAGGCTTTTTAATTAAGAATTCCCCTGCTCTTACACATATCTATAAAGGTAAAGGAGCAGGGGATTTTTTAAAAACATTTAAAAACAGATATACAAAAGCTTGCCCTCTTTTTTTCAGAAAGAGCAGGTATATGGTCTATTACCTCAGGGCATAACACTATACTCTTGCACCACCTGGATTTCAGACGATACATGGCGAACACCAGGCACTTGCTGGGCCCCCGCCACAGCAGCCTCAGCCGCAGAAGGAGAACTCGCCACCCCCCGGAGCATCACCTGATCTCCTTCTACCTGGGCTTCCATAAAATGAATAGGGATTCCCAAAGAATATAAAATCTGGTGTACAATTCGTTCTCCGAGCGAAAGATTAGCGAGTTTATGCATAAGAAGTTCTTCCTCCCCTGGCTGTACGAGGTGCTGCACAAAATGTACCACCAATTCCGCAGCCATAGTAGGATGGATAATGCCGGTATTGAAGGTGATATGATAATTCGTCGCATCATCCCAATCAATATCGAAAAAGTACCGATGAAAGGCACTGCGATCCCGATCGCTTTGTTCGATAATCATGCGGGCCCGTTTTTCATCGCAATGGAAATAGCTTTTAACCCGCTCCAACCGTATCGAAAGGGGAGAGACAAGGCGAATCGATATAACCGCAGGCAAGCCTTTGAGTAACGCAAAGGCACCACGACCCACAAAGATACAGTTTCCCATTTCAGCTTCTTCGTACAAGGCCATTTTAAGATAGTGGAGATAATCATCCTTATCCCGAGAAATGGATGCCCAGAAGCCCGGTTTTTTCTCATCAAATTTCTCAATTTTTTTTATACTGAAACCATATGAGGCAATTCGCTGTTCCAGCGTTTCTTTATCTACAAAACGGTAGCCCATCTTGATAGCCAATTCTCGCGCCGTTTCATCTCCCAGGGCCGCTAATTCCCGAGAAATCGCAATCACCGCCATAGCACCGCCTCCCTACAACAAAGAATGAGCACAGCCAGGGAATCCTTTAAAACCGTACCATCTTTCTTCCGTCCTTGTTCCTTACTCACCCATTCCTCTTTGAGAGATCGTTCCCCGTCTGTGAGGTAAACTACCCATAGTAAAGGATATAAGGAAAAAAGCAGATTGTCAAAAATCGATCTTGGACAGGGGGAGCGGCCCCCAAAAACACGTTCCACATCAGTTTTTCCCATTTCGGAGAGAAAATTCCAGCTCAAAATGACTTCCGTCTGTATGGTCCCATCGGTAGGATCCATGGAGTTGATCCACAAAAGCCTTAATAAGCCGTACATCTACCACGTTAAAGAGGTTCATGTCTGCAGATGGTATACCCTTTCTATCATCATCAATAGTAAGTCGAAGAATGTTTTTCTTTACTTGAAGCAGAATGTGAATGCTACCCCCATTCCGTTGCACCCCATATTGATAACTCTCGTTCAAAATCTCTATCAATAAAAGGGTGAGGGGGAGGGCCCGTTCGGAATCAATCTGAACCGCCTCACAAGAAAGGGTGGTTTGTACTTTTGTTCGGTTCACCGAATAGGAATCCTGCAACAATTCTATCAGCTGGGAAAGGAATTCTTTTATATTTACCTTTCCAACGACCCGATTAGAATAGAGTTGTTCATGCACCAGGGCGATGGCTTCGATTTTATTTTGAAGGTCCAGAAAGATCTCCTTACTCTGTTCATCCTGAAGATCATCGCAACGGTACCGGATAAGACTTGCAATCACCTGGAGATTATTCTTTATACGATGATAAATTTCCCGTAACAGCATATCTTTATGATAGAGTTCATTTTCGAGCTCGATTTCCTTCTTTTTTCGCTGGGTCACATCCCGAATAATGCCTACCGTTCCGATTTCCATCCCCTCATATTCGGGAAGTTCAATCCCCACCGCGGCCACTTCTCCGTAAGAATAGACCACGGCGGTGGTAGCCATCTCAGCGGAAGAATCGGTTTTAGGCTTTAACTTTACCACCAGGTGTCGGGTCATACGGGGACCCCGCCGACGTTCGTCAAACAACTTCGGGGCATGCTCCGGGCCGGTCGGTATACCCCGATAGCGGGGTAATACCTCTTTCCGGCTTACCCGGGGAATTTCTTCTTCCGCAAGAATGGTGGAGAAGTGCTTGCCAATTAACTCCAAGGGGGTATACCCCAGCTGGGTTATGGCGTCGTTTATATAGGTAAAACAGCCCTTTCCATCCAGGGTATACACAATATCCGGGATGGAGCTTACCAGTTCCATGTAGCGCTGCTCTGAAATCCGCAGGTGAGCATTCTGCCGTTCCACACTTTCCCGAATGTTAAGAACCTTCCGGATCATGGTGGGAAGGCTCCCGAGATGGCGGTATGAGGGATCCCTCATGATAAAACTACAGGCCTCATCCTGAATAAGTTCATCGACGATGTCTTCTTCGCCATAATAGGCAAGGAGTATATAGGGATAGGGCCACAGGGAAAGCCAATCCGCGAAGGCCCCGGCGGAGAAACTTGTATCAGTAATGATTATTGAAATTTGTTCGGTACTGATGATACGATCCGCTTCCTGGAAATCCTTTGGATAATACACCTCGTAGGGAAGTTTTTTTACCTCTATTAGAAGTTCAAATCGTTTTTTTTCTTCTTCCACCGAGCTTGCAAAGAGGATACGAATGGGCTCGTTATTTTTCATAAAAATAGTATAACCGGGATATACGAAAAATGCAAAAGTTTATATGATACTTCCTATGACAAAGCAACATCTTCAATGGACGTTTCTGGAAGAACATGAAACCTACCGATGTCGAGTTTTTTCCGTAAAAGATACGACATGTCGCTCTCCCGAGGGAGATACGAAAAGTTTCTCAGTGATAGATGCCCCCGATTGGGCCATTATTATTCCTCTCCTCCAAGAGGAAACAGAAGATACCTTTGTGATGGTTCACCAATGGCGGCATGGGTCCCAATGTCTGAGCACCGAATTCCCGGGTGGGGTCATAGAAAAGGGAGAAGATCCTATCGAAGGGGCCCGGCGGGAATTACAGGAAGAAACAGGGTATGTGGCCGGAACCATCCAAAAAATCGGAGAGTTCAGTCCCAATCCTGCCATCATGAAAAACCGCGTTCACGTTTTTTTAGCCACCGACCTGGTAAAAACAGGAACCCAACATCTTGACGCCGATGAATATGTAGATGTGGAACGGGTCCCCTTTACTACGGTGCTTTCTGCTATGGGGAAGCCCCCATATGTGCATGCCCTTATGGCAAGCGCCCTCACCCTGTTTATACAGTGGAAAACTCTTACCCAAACGGCCCCTCTCTAAAGGGACCTCCAACAGTTGTCGTATGCATCGGCCCTTCCCGTAAAAAAGGGCCCTGAAAAGGGGCCCCTGGATCATTATACACTTTGTATCTCATCTAGCGGTGGTGGTTCTTATCAACTCCTTTAAAAGCTCCCCACTCGCCCAAGAGAGAACTTCCCTACTTTACAGGTTTAGGAAGAGGCACATAGGCCCGGCCACTTACCCACACTCCCGTCCGATATTCGCCCCGGATACTGGGAATATCCAGTACCATTCCCGGGTGAATCAAGTTAGGATTATCCGGCTGCGGAAACTTCTTTTTGTTTGCTTCATAGAGGATCTTCCATTTAGTCGGATCCCCGTACACCCAGCTATAACCCGCAATATTCCACAGACAATCCCGACTGGTCGCCCAGGGCCGAACCGTATATTTGGCCGGGAGAGGAGCCAATTCCTGGACCTCCGCAAGAACCTGAACCGCTTCCCTGGCAAGACGCAGGGCTTCATCCCACTGTTCCGCCTCCTTTGCCTGGAGGGCCTGATCGTAGGATTGCCGGGCCCGACTTACCTGAATGGGGTAGGTTTTATCCGCCCCAATCGATGCAGCCCAATCAAGCCTTGTCTTTGCCTGAAGGAGCGTGGTATTTACTTCCCGGATCTTAAGTTGCAACGCAATGTATTCATTTGATTGCTGGGCAAATTTAAGGGACTCCGCGGCATATTGGGCCGCCGCATCATAGTCTCCATACTCAAAGGCTTCCTGCGCAAGCTTCTTATACCGGAGACTTTCTCGATAATACTCGTTGTTCAAGACTCCCGGCGGAACTTCCTGATCGCTTACCACCGTCTGGGAAGAATCCGAAGCAACAGCCTGCACCAACGTGGCAAGAGAGTTAAAGTCCAGTTCCACACCACCCACCCCAGAATCAAGATCGAGGTTCCACAGCACAGGGAGAACCTGCACAAGTACCTCTGAGTTACTATCGCTTACTGCAACCACCTCAGATTCTGCGAGGGCCAGTTCAGAAGGCGCTAAAGCATCCAGCGCCACGAGATCCTGCGGGCTTTCTGTTTCAACAAATTCTCCGCCCCTGGGCTCTACCAGTTCTATTTCTTCCCCTATTATTTCCTGGGCTCCCAGGGAAAAAATAGAGACCCACAGGATAAAAATCATTGCCATAGAAATTTTGGCTTTCATTGGGCACCTCCCTGCAGGATTTCATTTGCCCGTCGTGCGGATTCTTCCGTTGCGGTAATTCCTGCCTGGGCTTTCTGGAGCGCTTCTTCGGCCTGTTGTCGCTTCTGGGCCGCTACCTGCCGAACTTTGCCAAATTGAACTGCCGCCTCTTGATAGAGTTCTGCCGCCTCATCATATTTTTCTGCTTTAAAGGCCGCCTCTGCCTTTGCAAGAACCGCATTCGCCGCATCATAGTCCTGTTTTACCGCCACATGGGCCTTGAGATCCAATGCGGCCTGTCGTTCTTTATTTGCCCCATCAGAAAGGGTTCGGGCATTCATCTCTTTCCCCTTATTCAGGGCCAGATTAAAGCGTAACAGGGATTCCTCTGCGGCATTGCGGGACTTGTCAAGGTCCCCTTCTTTATACGACAGGATTGATTCCTGAAGCTTTGATTCCGCCAGGGTATAGTTACTTTCATCATACACCCGGAAATTCCGTCGATCGATTTCCTGCTGGACCGTATAGGCCTTCATGCCCATGGCAAGGATCACATAGCGGTTCTCCGCAACAATGGCAGCATCGATAGCTCCATAATACTCCTTCGCATCGAAAAGGGCCTGGGCCTTATCCGCCGATTCGTCGGCGGTAACGAGAAGCTCCGGTACCCGCTCTTGAGCCCCTGCGGTTACAGCCTGAGAGCGAAGACGCTGGAGATCCTCTTTCCGCTTCTGGGCATAGAGGGGAAGGGCCTTCTGCGCTAATGCTTCATAGGTGTCCGCGGCCTGACGATACAGCTCCGTTGCCTTTTTATAGGTACCCATCGTCTTCTGCTGAGAAAGTTCCTTTGCCTGAATAAACTGGGCCTCTACGGCTTTCCATTCATCGGCAAAGAATTCCGGGCTTCCCACATCAAAGGCGAACTTGCGGGCCTTTTCCGTCCGTCCCTGCTGATCAAGGAGGGCCGCTTCCGTCGCCTGATCCGGTGGCAACTTATCAGGGTCTGTTTCCTGTACCACCGCAGGCTGTTCTGTAGGGGTTTCCGTGGGTTGTTCCCCCGGACCTACTGCCGGTTTGGGGGCACCAGCACAGGATGCCACCAGCATCCCCAGCACCACCCATACGAGTAGTCGTCCTAACTGCTTATGCATAGGCAACTCCTTACTTTTAGTTTCTTTACTGTACACCGATTTTTCATTTATCACAACACAAAATAGTGGATTTTGTTACTAAAGTTTTTATTTTTTGAAATTTTTACAGAGAACCCCGAGGGGGAGCACCATATTGATCCCCTTCTCCCACCAAAAAACAGGTTCCTGCCGATGCAAAGGGTACTTTTTCGAGCCTCCTACCGTAATGCCTCAAAATAAAA
>NZ_PTQW01000009.1 GCF_004343725.1 Treponema sp. J25 | reverse complement strand
TTTTAAGAATTGTATTCCGTATCTGGGCGCTATACCGAGCCATAGGTCACCTCCTGTTCCATCTTGTTCTAGGTGACAACTATTATGGCAGAGCGCGGCCCCTTAATTACGTTTGAATAATTTAAATCAATAAACTGGAATTTGTTGTTCAAATATTGGGCTACTCTGTCAAGAGTTTTCCACCAATGGACAGGAGAAAGAATTTGCTGTTTTATGATATTCCGTACTTCTGTTGCTTTAATTACCACATCAGAGGTTACACAAGAAAAAACAGGCACTTTTGGATCATCTATATCAAGGGAATCGACAAATGTTTCTAACTGTCTCTGAATAGACGCTACATAAGGAGAATGGCAGCCATTACCAATCTTAAGGGGAACGACTCGTAATCCTTTTTTGCAGGCGAACTTATTGAAAATTTCTATATCTTTATTTGCTATTGCAAAAACTACTTGCGTAGGTAAATTAAAATTTGCAGCATAAATGCTTGGCATAACACTAATTTCAGATATAAAAGACCCAATCTGATCATGATCTCCAATAACAGCAACTAGATCACTTTCATTGTTTTTTTTGTTTTCTTCGAATAGCATCCCCCGATAAGCAATAAGCTTGCACGCATCACTAATTGTTAAAGCTCCAGAAAGACAAAAGGAAATTATTTCTCCAAGACTATGTCCCATAAGGAATTCTGGGGTTATACCTGTTGCTTTAAGCGACTGATACAAAGCATAATTTAAAGCCCATAAGGCGATGTGAGAAAGATATGGAGAATTTCTAACCTTTACCCGAGATGGGCCCCAACAAAGAGAAGGTATATCTTCTTTTAGAATAGAACTAATCTCATCGATAGCAGCGGAAAAAACAGGGATTCTTTCATATTCGGACATTCCTGCCCCGGGAACAAAACTTCCTTGTCCACTTGAAAGAAATATCGTTTTCATTAACACCTCCCTTCCTTTTTCAAAACTTTGTCTTCATCAATTTTAATAAAAGAAGAAATTGGCTCTCCCACAGCTAGGAAGGGTTTGTTTTTTTTATAAAGATAGCGGTTTTTATTTTCCACTGCTGCCATATATCTCGCTATTGTTTTTTGTGCTTGCGGACTATTTTTTAAGCGATCCCAAAGATCTGATTTCTTGCTAAGGAAATCAGCTACATCAACAGCACAAAGCCAGGAGTTCTGAAAAAATTCAGTATCAAAAAATGGTCCACCAATACAAACAAGGCCCATCTTCTCATAAAGTCCAACAGTCCCTTCCATTGCATCGGTGATAATTATTCGTACACGACGGAGTAGCGCTTTTACCATCATAAGACTCACTAGCAGTTCTAAAACTTTTGCTTTGAGAGGACCCGACGGAATTATAACAAGACGACCTGCTTCAGCAATGCATCCTACCGATTTCTGAAGCTCCGTAAGAGAAACAGGGAGATATGTTTCAAGAGGAAGTGCTACCCGGGGGCTAGTATTTTCTCCTACCACCAAACGGATACAACCGACAGGATTCTGTGTTTTTGTGTCATATACGATAAAAGCGCTGGTATATCGTGCAAATACCGTGTACTCTTTCCGTATCCGATCAATAAATTCGGTATATGAGTCTTTATCTCTTTTTTGAGATTTCTGAAATATAGAAAAATAACCTTTTTCAAGCACTGAAAAAAACATTTCTCGCTCAGCTTCACTCATAACTTCTTTTGCATAAAGACTATCCGAGATCCAAAAAATTCCTCTGAGATTCCCAAATGTTTTTTTGAATATAATTATATCTTTTTCTGAAATAATAAAACGAGCTCGTATCTCCATCGCTTTATCAATAATGAAAGGAGATAAGAAAACAGAGATAGGAATACTGCTAAGAGAGAAAACAAGAGGAACAATAATATACAAAATTGATGGAAAGAGAACTATCGAGAAAGTAAAGGCAAGAAAATTCATTATAGAAAGAATACTGTTTCCTATGGAACGTTCTATAAGTATTTCTGGGTATAGCGGTTTTCTATTATCGTTCGTTAACGGAACGCCTATTGAAGAAATAAAGAACACAATCGATAAAGTGGCGTATATAACAGATCCTGTAAATGGTATAAAACGTTGAATTCCAAATATAATCTGGATCACCGTAAGAGTAAGATACACTATAAAGAATACTATATCGAGAATATATCGCTGATTCTTGGCATACCGGTAACAGAGCAAAAGACCATACAGAAATGCAGATGTTACGATATATGTATCAAGATCAACTAAAAATAGAAGTCCTAGAGGAAGAATAAAAGCTAAAATTGTCAATATCATTTACTGACCTCCTTTGCTACCATTCTGAGATACCACAAGAAGTTGCTTTAACAGTTTTTCCAGAGAACGTTTTAAGGAGGGTGATATATTTTTACTAGATAAGGCCCATTCTATTATCTCTTTTAGATAAAGGGAATCTATTTTTGTTTTTTCTTGAAGTAATTCTTGGTTAGTATAGAAAAATGTCTGTTCGCTTTCAACTGCCCTCACGAGAAACTCGATATCCTTGACACCTTGTTCATGTTGTTTCTGATAAAACTCAGGAAGAGAAAGATAGGTCTGGGCTCGTATATACAGACAACTGAGATTCCTTTCTCCCTTTATTAATGCTTTTTCAAGAATTTTCATACCTTCTTCTACAAATCTTATTTTTTCAAGACCATTTTCAGTGGTTTGAGCTTGCATGATAGTAGCCGAACCAAGCCACGCATCAAACTCAGGATCTTTTGCAGATAGATAGGGAACAAGTTCTTTAAGAAAGGCAAAACCTTCCTGATAATACCCATTTCTTAAAAGATATATTGCCTGATTACGCATCCAAAACAGAACTTTTGGTGCCGGGACCGGACGACTTTCCGCTTTGAGAAGGTTCCAAGCAATGCTAGCAGAAAGGAAATTCTGAATGTGGGATAAGCATGCTTCCATTTCTGCTTCCCGTATATAAGGGGGAAGATCGTTCCAAACCAAACTTGTCTGGGCAGGTTTGTCAGACTGGAAAGAAAATCGCTGCAAAAACCAGGGATACATCCTCAAAAGCGCCATATCGTGAGATGTCAATGATTCCTTAAATTTAATATTTTCAAGATCCTCTCCAAAAG
The DNA here is from genome assembly GCF_004343725.1 of Treponema sp. J25. Classification (NCBI taxonomy): domain Bacteria; kingdom Pseudomonadati; phylum Spirochaetota; class Spirochaetia; order Treponematales; family Treponemataceae; genus Treponema; species Treponema sp. J25. The sequence continues at coordinate 117,654 of NZ_PTQW01000009.1, read as the reverse complement.
CAACAGCAATAAGAGGGTCTGGAAATGGTAAGGGCATACCCTTTTCATCAACCGGTCTCTTTGGAATTTGCAAGCTATTTACCACAGTTCTTTTTGATATAAGCCATTGTTTCCAACTTTCTTCATAGCGAGCGGTAATAGACTTTTCTTCCTTTTTGTCATCTTGCTGGCTCACATTATAATGCCATACAAGGAATGTTACATACAAAATACATAACAAAAGTGCACCCGTAATAGCATAAGGCAATCGCCTAACATTATAATTGTTTCTCATTTCGGCAAACCTTTCTGGTAGTGCTCTAAATATATATCAATACATTGCTTTATCCACTCAGGCATATGTATTTGCATTTTATTATCCTTTAAAAGAATTACCTCGGTACGACCTTTTGTATGGATTTCCTTATTAATTTCATTTCGAATAATATGAAGAAAATCTATTTTTGAACCAACTACGGAACATATACTACTTTCACATACCACTCGATCCTTGAAATAAACTGGCCGTAGATATTCTACCTCTATATGCTTCACGACAAAGCGTAAATTCTCCTTCTCGAAGCGATCACTTACTATTCCAGCTTTTTCTGCTATAGCAAAGCGTCCCATCTCAAACCACGCTAAGTAAAACATATTGTTAACAATTCTATAACTATCTACTTCATAAAACCGAATAGCGATAGGTATAGTCATCCAATTCATGGGGCATCCTTTTTTGCAAAAATAGCTCCTGCCGATCCTCCTGGGGAAACCGTACCAACAAGAATACTTTCCAAGTCTGATATGTAAGTCATTCCTCGCAACAGGAGACCATAAGCGCTTTGCTTCTGATGGGGGACCCCCAATACATTGTTAGATCCTGAAAGCAAACAGAACAATGCAAGATTATAAAAAGGAACAACCCCTACTGCCATTCCAAAATAAGGCGTAGCACTCGTTTTGGGGACATCGGGATAAAACGATGTAAGTGCAGCATACTCAAAATCATTCTCAATTCTTAAACCGTTACCTTCACCCGCAAGGTAAGAAGGTTTTATTCCTAGATTATTAAACTGAGTAAGAATTTTCTTGAGAGGGTTTTCTTCCATTTCATACCGAGAAGGTGCACATTTTTCAGAATCCAAAGCTACCTGTTCTATAATAGCATATATAGGAGCCCCCCGTTTTTCCGCCTCATTTTTTCGTTCGAGCACAAAAAAGACTCCTCCTTCGCCGATTATGTTTCCTTGTAAATCTTCAGAATATGAATCAAGCGAAAAAACATTATTAACATACCCAATATCAATTAAAGCTCGATGATAAATATCACAGTATTCACTAACAGCACCAACAAGGACTGCTTTGCAAATACCACTCTTAAGGAGATACATCCCTATATTTAGAGCAGCATAAGGGCTAGAACTTCCCTGCGCAATAACAGTTGAATATCCCTTTATTTTTAATTCTATAGAAACATAACCAAGATGAGCATTGACAACGGTATTCGGGAACACATTAGCATCGGCTAGTCTTATACCCTTTTCCCACATGTTTATATAAAAATCACTTACCGATTTAAGGGCTCCCGTCCCTGTAGCTGAAACAAGCCCCACTTCAGTTGAGTTCTCAATAGAAACTTTAAAACCAGAATCCTTAAGAGCAAGAGCACTTGCTATACAAGAGATTTGTGATATCCGATCCATTTTACGCATATTTTTGATTCTTAAGGTATCTCCCATTTTTTCGAGAACGTCATCAGATATTAAAGCGGCCCGTGAGACGCTCAAGGATCGATTAAGACCCCTTACGGGAGAAATATCTCCAATAAAGGTTTTTCCCTCTGCAAGTTTTTTTACTATTTCCCTCTTATCAAATACATTTGCAGGGCTTACCATACCAACACCGGTTATAACAACAGACGAATCCTCAGAACAAGATTTTTTTTTATTTGATACGTTATTTTTATTGCCAACTACCACACAAACATTATTTCCTCCAAAAGCAAAGGCGTTTTTTACTCCTATAGCATCTGATAGATCAATCGGCTTACCTTGTACATAGTTAAGATCACATCCGACTCGAGGCTCTGTAAAATTTGCAATAGGAAGAGCTTTTTTCTCCTGCAAAGCTTTTACAAGGTAGATGAGCTCGATAACTCCTGATGCTCCTAAGGTGTGTCCAATTACCGATTTTGCTGCTGAAATATAAGCGTCTTTTAAAGCTGGTATTTGCTTAAGCGCACATGTTTCTACTTTATCGTTATGAGCAGTACCTGTTCCATGAGACATAACATAATACATCGTACCTTTTGAATAGTCCAAACCATTAAGAGCTTTTTCAATACAAATCCGAATAGTTTCTCCCGTAGGGTTTGATGCTGTGGGATGATAAGCATCCGAGGAACCAGCAACGTTAATAATGCTTCCATATTTCGGATTATTCTGATTCTTTTTAAGAATAAGAACTCCTGCTCCTTCACCGATACTAATACCCATTTCCGTGACACTATAAGGAGAACACTTTCCCTCTGCAAGGGACTTTAAAGAACTAAAACCGGCCAGAGACATAAGACTTAATGGTTCAGCTCCACCTACCACTGCAATATCTATCAAATCTCGACTGAATAGCTCTTTTGCAATAAACACCGCATGAAGAGAAGCAGAACAGGCAGTGGAAAAAAGATAGCGAGGTCCGCTTATCGAGTACTCAAAGGCAAGACGATCAACACACACATGTAAGGGATAGGTAAGATAAGCCGTCGGGGAAATAAAATTCTTTCGACCATATTCTTGATATTCCTTTTCGAGTCTCGTAAAACCTGAAAGAGAGGTTCCCACAAAAATTCCTACTCTTTTTTGTTGTAATTCTTCCCGAGATATCATAGCATCTGTTCTAGCTTCCTCAAAAGCAAGAAGCAATAACAGTTCCGCTCGTTCTGAGGGAAGTCTTTTATCACTTTTTATATACCCAATTTTTTCAACAACAAGATCTCGAAGTTCCTTGTCACTAAGATATATTTGTCCTGCGTTGCTAGTTTGAAGCCCTTCGGTACAGATCCCACGAACTTTTCGAATACAGCTTTCCCCTTTCAATAGGGTTTCCCAATTTTCTTGGAGATTCAAACCTGCAACTGTAATTACACCCATCCCCACAATGTCTAATGTTTCCATATATACTACTCCATTTGTGTTTGAGCACTCTTTGTCAGGAAAAGAGGTGTCGAAACAGTTATCAAAGGAACAACAGAACCATCTTTGCTTACCATTGAATAATTCCGATTACCCACATAACCAAATTCTTTTTTGAATTCTCCATAACCAAACCAGCGATTAAGACATGGTGAATAATTAGAAATAACTATATCCCCAATTTTTTCTGTATCAACAAAGATCTCAGCGCCATCGAATTTCTCTTTATCAATTTCATCATTTGATAAGGCCACAACTGCAACTATCCTTGTATCAAACTCGGAAAAATCATTAAGAACAGCTTCACGTCCAATGAAATCTTTTTTTCGAGTATTTACCATCCAGCGAATTTCATTAGGAACTGGCGATGATCCAGGCATAATAGTTATATTTAAACTCGGGAAACGAACTTCTTGGAGTGCTGTTACAAGGCAATTTTTAATTAGAGTAGTATTCTTTTCATAGAGAAAAAACATTTCTGAAACAGCATTAATTAAATATGCAGTAAACCCTTCAGCTATATGAGGAGAAAGGAACATACGGAAACCATATTCATTTGTCCTACCAGCTCGATAAATTAAGACTGGATTACCTTCCCATTGACAAGACATAAAATGAAGGTAAGAAAGACCTGTTACTTCGATACCCGCAAACGATTTTACGAGTTTCCAGGAATAGGGACCTTCACAGGTTACCTGATGATATGTCTCTGAAACATTATTAATACTTATAGATTTATCAGCGGCCTTACTAAGAATCCAAGAGAGGGTTTCTTTATTTTCTGGGGAAAGAATAAACCAGAATTTTTCTTCAAACATGAGAATATCAATTATATCAAGTATACGGCCGTTTTCATTAAGAAGAAGTCCCACCATGGCACGGTTTGGTTCTAGAACGATATCATTACCCGCTACAAGCCAACTTATAAAATCGAGAGCATTTTCTTGTTCTGGTATTTCAAGAATGACAGGGTTGGTATCATACATGAGACATCCCTCGCGAAGTGCTTTATACGCATTAAGCCAAGGGTATCTGGCAAGGGACTGTTCATCGCACTTTACTTCGTACGAAGAGAGACGCTCAACTCCTAAAATGAAATCCGCTACTGTATTAACAGAGAGAAATACTTCCAATTTATCAGAAGGGACAGAGATCCCAAATTCTTCTTCTATTCCAACAACAAGTTCAAGAGAATCAATTGAATCGAGTCCTAGTCCCATTCCAAATAAAGGAGAATCATCATCAATCTTATCAGGAGTTATTTCCAAATTGAGTCGTCGAACGAGTACTTCTTTGATCCTTGTTAATATCTCCTGCCGTTTTTCATTTGTCTGTTGCGCTTCTTTAATTTTCTCTGTCATGTGTTTACTCCTTCCTTAGTAATTAAAGTTGAATATTTTCTTTTTCCGAAACTGAAAGTTCCCCTTCTACTGCTATTGTTCTTCCTTGTAATGCTTTCACATTTACCAAAGAAAGACTTCCAACTTTTTTCACTATCTTAACGGACATATCAAGAACAGTGCCAGGCCGGACAGGACTCATGAATTTTACATTCACCTTTACTAAATACCCCACTCTAGACGCAAATTGTGATAAGTCCATGTTTATGTCTTGACTTTTCTCTTTATTAAGAGATTCTGAAAGATACACAATTGCAGTAAGTTGAGCTAAAGATTCTACTAAAAGGACCCCTGGGACAATGGGTTCTTTTGGGAAATGTCCTTGAAAAAACCACTCGTTCAGGGTGTATAATTTTTTCCCATTACCACTTTCCCCTGGAATAATGTTATATGCTTCATCAAGAAGAAGAAAAGGATACTTATGAGGTAACATTTGCTGAATCTGACTTGCCGTGAAAGACATAGTTTTATTCTCTTCAAAATTACTATTATTCATGAAAGTCCTCCATCAACCACTACTGTTACACCTGTCATATATGATGCTTTCGGGCTTGCAAGGAATCCTACAACCGCAGCAATTTCCGAAGGCTCAGCGGGTCTTTTCAAAGCCACTGCTTCAAGTTGTTTTGACTTTATATGGTTTGGAATTTTTGCATACATATCAGTTTTTACATATCCTGGTGCAACAGCAAGAACCCGAATATTATATCTCCCCATTTCCCTCGCGAGAGATTTGGTTAATGCAATTAATCCCGCTTTGCTTGCAGCGTAATTTGTTTGTCCTTCCGGTCCAAGTATACCTCCAACGGATGAAATATTGATAATAACACCAGATTTCTGAGAAACCATTTTTTTTATAAAGCGTTTGGTTACTTGAACAGTGCCAAGTAGGTTGGTATCTACTACTGTCTTAAATGAGTCTATATCCATGAGAGCAAAAAAATTATCCTTTGTTAAACCAGCATTATTAACTAGCAGATCTATAGAACCTTCTTCATTACCACATACTATTTCATACAGATGGTTTATATCATCTTCATTTGTGATAGCACACTTGACAGCACAAACTTTATCGGCTCCTAAAATCTCAACTAATTCATGAGCCTCTTTTTCTCGGGAATTATAAGTAAAAGTCACGTGATATCCATTCTGTACCAGTTCTTCTACAATAGCCCTTCCAATACCTCTACTACCACCAGTCACCACCGCTTTCATTAATTTACCCCCAAAATTATCAATAAAATTGAAGAGACCCGTAAATTACGTTTTTTTTAATACCACAAGGAAACGCTCTTTGTCAAGTTGTCACCTGATTAGGCGATCCTCTGATAAACCACTCGTTTCGTTTCGGGGGAGGGATTGAGGTAGACGACCCGCTTGCTTTTCCACATCTTAGGGCCCCGCTTCGGGAACCGCTCAGGATGGTTTTCAAAAGCCTCCCGCAGAGTTTTGTTCCTCAGAGCAAAAAGGCGGATATCATCGCTATAGAGCCTGTAACAAATTTTGTGTAAACGGCTATACTACAAGAAGGAGTAGGTATGGCCATTACGAAAGAAGTGTTGGATGAACTCTTAAAGGAGTATCGGGGACCGGAGGATATTACCGGTCCGGATGGATTGTTAAAGCAGCTTACCAAGGCGCTGATTGAGCGGGCAATGGAAGCCGAGCTCTCCGAGCATGTGGGCTATGAAAAGCATGATCAGAGTGAGAAGCAGACCGAGAACCGGCGCAATGGTAAAACTAAAAAGACGCTACGGACCGATCAGGGCCCGCTTGAGATCGCGATTCCCCGAGACCGGGAAGGAACCTTTGAACCAGCCATCATCCCGAAACACCAAAGGGAGTTTAAAGGGTTTGATGACAAGATCCTGTCCATGTATGCCCGAGGAATGACAACCCGAGAAATAAGCGGCCACCTTAAAGAGATCTACGGAGTCGAGGTATCTCCGGAACTCATAAGCCGTGCAACCGATTCAGTAAAGGAACTCCTAGATAGCTGGCGGAACAGGAATCTTGATCCGCTGTATCCAATCGTGTTTCTTGATGCCCTTATGCTCAATGTGCGGGATGACGGCAAAGTGGCTAAAAAAGCCCTGTATGTTGCGTTAGGAATCAATCTAGAGGGCAAAAAGGAACTCCTGGGACTCTGGATTGACCAGGCAGAAGGGGCGGCCTTCTGGCTCCGGGTCTTAAATGAGCTTAAAAACCGGGGTGTCCAGGATATTTTGATTGCAGCCGTTGATGGGCTCAGCGGGTTTCCTGAAGCAATCAGGACAGTGTTTCCCAAGACAGAAATCCAACTCTGTATTGTGCACATGGTCCGCAATTCCCTTAAGTTTGTCCCCTACAAGGACCGGAAGGCGGTGGCTGCGGATCTGAAGAAGGTGTACACCGCAGCCAGTGAAGAAGCGGCTCTGGAAGAACTCCAGCAGTTTGCGGAGCGCTGGAATACCAAGTACCCCCTGATCTCCCGGACCTGGAACAACCGCTGGCCAGAGCTCGTTCCCTTTTTCAAGTACCCTGAACCAATCCGCAAAGCAATCTATACAACCAATGCCATAGAGTCACTCAATTTCTCAATCCGGAAAATCACAAGAAACCGCTTAAGCTTTCCCACGACGGAGGCAGCGATGAAGCTTGTCTTCATGGCACTACAAAATATATCTAAAAAATGGACCATGCCTATCCGAGACTGGGGTATGGCAATGCATCAATGTAGTATCTTTTACGGTGATCGGGTATCACTATGAAAATTCCCGTTTACACAAAATTTGGGATGGCTCCTTATATCTTGATAGCCGTGCTTATATGACAGTATTTTATACTTACTGCTATGAAGTGATTACCTACAGGATTCAGGAATGCAAGATCTTATTAATGAATATTGTAAAGCCAGAATGTTTTTTATTGATTCAGGAACCACTATTTTCTATTTTGATTTAAATGACAATAAAATTGATAATCAACATTCTTTATCTTTCGATTATGCTATGTATCAGACTCTTTGTTCCTACGATAAATACAAATTTTCGTTAATACCACAAGAGAAGAATCGTTACCGCTTTGTTTTACAACGCCAGATTTTGTATCAAGTTCTATCAGAATATACCAGAATACCAACGGAATTTCTCGATTTTCATATTGATCCAAACGGAAAACCTTTTCTTGCTAATTTCCCAATTTCATTTAATATATCCCATACTCAATCAGAATATGTAATTGCTGTCGGAGGCAATAAAATCGAAGTAGGAATAGATATTGACGTAATTTCCAAAATTCGCAATCCTCTTCTTTATTCAAAATTTCTCTTCAAAACCAAAACTTTCAATGACCCTTACCTAGTACTCAAAAGCTGGACCGTATTTGAGTCTTACGCAAAATGTAGAGGTCTCTCTTTAAGCTCGGTAATAAAAGATGATAGCTTTTCTCAATTTGTAGCTAACCTTGTGGTAGGATTAGAGAAAGAAAATTATGATAACTGTCGATTTTCATTTTTTCAGTTTTCATCGGCTTCTTTTACTACTCTTTGTGAACTAAGTGAAGAAAGATTTGCTAGCTATTAATCGTCATAAAAATTATGGATGCTATTTTCGGTTAATCGTAACCGTCAATTACATCCCGTTAGCGGTATAGCTGGATAGGGCAAGGTTATACGGTAACAGGGCTTCCCGTTTCGGTAGCCTACCGGAGCCCACCTACTGGGCGGGAATCACCTCATATTCACTGGTCCGCTCTTCCCCAATCTCTGGCCGGGGACTTCCATAGCAGGGACAGGCCCGTGCTTCATCATGCAGTTCGTAGACGATGTTCTTTATCGGCAGTGGTTCGGCCTTGGGTTTTCGGCCCCGCTTTTTGCGTTCATGGGCGACCACGGGAACGTGTCCCGTTCTAAGCGTTTTGTCCACAGACAAAAGCCGGTCCCATCCCAATAGAGGATCTTGATGAGCCGTCTCGACTTACCACAGAACACGTAGTAACTCCCATCAAAAGGAGCCTCGTTTTGATGGTTCTGTACTAATGCGGCAAGCCCATTAATGTGCTTCCGCATATCCGTAAACCCCATACGCGCAAAAATCCGTTTTTCTTTCCGTAACTGCATCTTGATTGCTCCTATTGGCTTTCAAGATAGGTGCTCCTGTATGCGCGCAAAAGATGGGGAGAAATTGACGGTTACGACCTATCCCTTGTCTCCTGTAAGGGCCTTCATAAGGTACTGATGGGCATTCTGAAGCTGGGTAATAATATCAATGCCCTGGGGACATTTGGGAAGACAGGCACCACAGGCGACGCAGGCATCGGCACCGGTACCCGCATCCACATAGGCCTTCTTATACCATAAGGCTTCCCCTGGCTGCTCAAAGGCGACCGCCGAATTATAGATACCAAAAATTTCATTAATTGCCACATTCTGCGGACAGGGACGGCAGTACCCACAGGAAGTACAGGGGACAGGCATCCGGGCTCGAATTGCCTGGGCCGCAGCGGCGTAGGCTTTTTTCTCTTCCTCTGAAAGGATGAGGGGACGAGCCTCCTCCGCAACACGACAGTTTTCTTTTACCTGCTCTACCGTTCCCATCCCCGAAAGAACCGTTACGACCTCAGGCATGTCGAACAAGAAACGGAACCCCCACTCCACCGCCGACCGGGATTGGCCGGTTCTCTCAAAACAAGCGGCGGCCTCCGCAGGAAGCCGGGCCAGAGCACCGCCCCGGAGCCCTTCCATAATGATTACCCCAATATTCCGTTGCGCCGCATAATGGAGCCCCGCAAGCCCGGCCTGGTACTCCGTATCCAGGTAATTTAACTGGATTTGACAGAACTCCCAGCCCTCATACCCATCCACGATGGTTTTAAAAACCTCATATCGGTCATGAAACGAAAAACCGATATGCCGGATCCGCCCCTCTCGCCGGGCCCGTTCCGCCCATTCAAGGCCTCCAAGACGCAGCAGTTTTTCCCAGCGCTCCTGGTTCATCGCATGGAAAAGATAGAAATCCACATGGTCCGTCCTGAGCCGCTCAAGCTGCTCATTCAAATAACGGTCCCAATCCCGGGCCTCTTGCACAAGCCAGATGGGACTTTTGGTGGCAAGATACAGGGAATCCCGGCGCTTGTGCTTTTGAATTACCTTTCCCGTAAAACCTTCGCTGTGCCCCCCATGGTAGGGATAGGCCGTATCAATGTAATTGATCCCCCCTTCCACCGCAGTAAGAAACACCTGCTCTGCGGCATCTTCATCTATTTTGCTGCCTTCTCCTCCCACCACGGGGAGCCGCATCATACCAAGGCCAAGCACCGAAATAGATTTATTCGGTATTTTTGGAAACCCGCGATACTGCATACCCTCATCCTTTCATTTTTGTGAAACATCACAACTCTTTGGCTATATTCCCCTGGCTACCACCTACGGAAGACCCTTTTCCCAGATTAGTGGCGGAGGAGCCCTTTTTGCCCTATCCCCGACATACCACCTGAGAAAGGCCCTTTCTCTCCCGCTGGAGGAAGAAACGAACCTTTCGCCCTATCCCCGGCAAACCATGAGGCGAAGGGTCTCTCCCCGACCACCGCACGAAAAGCCCCTTCCTTCCGGAGACTCCCTTGCAGGCTTCCCCGTCCTCCATCAACCTGAGGAAGGGGTCTTTCGTCCTTCCCCTAAGAAGCCGGCAAGGGCTTTCATATAACCAGGCCCAGCCTGGATTCACGAGCGGGCCTGGGCTTTCATCTCCTCCGCAACCCGTTCAAGGGTTTTCTTACAGGAAGCGCGATCCCGGGGGAAAATAGAAACGGTCCCCAAAAGGACTGCTCCACAGAATACCCAAAAGGATGCGGAAATGGCAAGACTCGCCATAAGACCTAAAAGATCTGAAATAAATCCTGCCACCATGCGCCCAAAGCCGGTCCCGAGGCTATCGGTTAAGTTGAAAATAGAAAAGACCGCTCCCCGATGTTCCGGCACATTCACGTCCAGGAGCATGGTCCGCATGTTGGGACCGGTCATGGCTGCAAAAAAGGCCGCCGAAAACCCCATGAGAATAAGAGCCCACAAGGGCAGGGGCAACAGCACCACCCCCAACGTCAGGGCACAGCCAGCAAAGGTGGTAATCCCGCAGAAAAAGGGCAAGAGGGCATCCTTCTTTCTAAAAACCGCTCCTCCCCAAATACCCCCCACGATGGTTCCCACCACCATGCCCAGACCAAAAACCAGGTACACGTTGGTAGCATCGGTGATGGAAAGCCCCTTATTAAGGTTAAGAAATTTCTGCAGAAAGAAAAAGGAACCCCAGGGAATGGTTCCTGCGATTCCCTGAATTAACAGGTTGAGGTTTGTTTTGATAGAAAAAAGCCCCGTATAATCGGAAAGCCGGATCCGTTTGGGATACACCAGGCCCGCTTCCACAAGGGCCCTCGTGGCTTCTTCACTGGCCGCTGCCTTAGGCTCCGGTACCAGAAACCAGAATAGGGCTACCAGGGGAATGTTCGGCAGGGCTGCCAGTACAAAGGGAAGGCGCCAGTTACCACTGGATCCTACATAGCCCCCCAACACACCACCAACAATGTTCCCCAACCCAAAGGAAACGGTCAGAATCGCCGAGGCCCAGGGGCGTTCCCGTTCATCAAAGATATCTCCTAAAATAGAAAACACCAAAGGGAAAGCTGCTCCCATGCCAATTCCTGTGAGGATCCGAAGCACAAAAAAAACGGGCCAACTAGGTGCAAGGGCGGTAAGCGCACAGGGTATTTCTCCGATTAATACCGAGAGAATAAAAAGAAGCTTCCGACTTGCCTTATCGGCAAAGTAGCCCCACAGCAGGGAGACCACCGCTCCCAACACCGTAAAGAGGCCCATCATCACTCCCACGGTGGCATCGGTAACCCCAAATTCTTTTTCGATAATCGCCAGGGTAGGAGCCATGACCTGGCCGTCCGAATTCAGGACCACCAGCATCAGGGCCATAAGAACTAACAAAACCAGCTTTTTTGAAGTTTCCATGAGGTTAGTATAGCATACTTTTTTATATCCTTGGGAAAAATTCTTTTGAGCCCCCCGAGCCACTGGTAGGAAATGATGCTTCGCTGCCTGCCCCTAAGAGGGGCTTTTTATTCTGCTTCCAGAGTTACAAGCCAGGCGGCATAATCCCCCCGACCTGTTCCCGCCCAGCCATCACCCCCAAAAAGAAGCCCCACCTGCATGAGTTCATCCCCGCGACGGAGTCCTTCGTTGTTCCGGATGGCCGCTTCAGGGCCCCATTCTTTCGCAAGCCGCCGTGCCGGATATACCCGTAGCCGATAGAGACGCCGGGCATCCAGCCCCCGGAGGGGAAGCCGTGTCATAGGAGGATTAGGGCTTGAGCGGATTTGAAAATACAACACCACCGCCCGCCGTTGATCCGCCGAGACGCTCATCCAGGCTATTTCATTATCGGGAAGATGGAAGGCCCCGCCGGCGCCTCCCGGCATCCAGTTCGCCGCCGGACCGGTCCAGAAGGGTCCCCGGAGTCGATAAAAACGGCCAAATTGAAACACCCCCCGCCATTCTTTATAAAAAGCCACCTGCCGGGCCAACGCCTCTTGTTCTTCCTCAGAAAGCTTTTCGATATCCAGTTCATAGCCAAAGGCGCCAAAAAAGGCCACAAAGGCCCGACTCCACAAAGGAGTGATCCGCCCTACCTGATGGTTCGGTACCGCCGAAACATGGGCCCCCATGGTGGAAGGAGGATAGAAATAGCTGGTTCCCCACTGGATAAAGAGCCGTTCTACCGCGTCCGTATCATCGCTGGTCCAGGCCTGAGGAGCATAGGCAAAGAGGCCCCCATCAAAACGGTTGCCCCCACTCGAGCAGGATTCAAAAAGCACCTGGGGAAACTCCCGGGTAAGCCGATCATACAGTTCGTACACCCCCAAAATATACCGATGAAAGAATTCTCCCTGCCGTTCAGGAGGAAGGGCCGCCGACAGGGGTTCGGTGATATGGCGGTTCATATCCCATTTAATGTAACTAATCGACGAACGACGAAGAAGCTGCGCTATCACCCCATAGAGGTACTCCACCACTTCGGGCCGGCCCATATCAAGGACCAGTTGATTCCGCCCCAGGGTTCGCTTTGTACAGGGAGCACCCACCACCCAATCCGGATGAGCCCGATACAGGTCACTATCGGGGTTTACCATCTCCGGCTCTATCCAGAGGCCAAAGCGAAGGCCGAGGTCCACTATTTTTTGGGCAAGGCCCTCTATGCCATCGGGAAGTTTTTCTGGATTCGGATACCAGTCCCCCAGGGAAGAGCGGTCATCGTTGCGTCGGCCAAACCAGCCATCGTCCAGCACAAAAAGCTCGATACCAAGGCGGCGGGCGGCCTGGGCGAGAGAAAGGAGTTTTTTCTCTGTAAAGTCAAAATAGGTGGCTTCCCAGTTGTTAATCAAAATCGGCCGCTCTCGATTCTTCCAGAAGCCCCGCACCACGTGGTTCTGAATTATCCCATGAAAAGCCCGGGAAAGTTCGCCCAGGCCGCCCGCCGTGTAGGCCAGAAGAACCTCCGGCGTGGCAAAGCGGTCTTCCGGCACAAGGGTCCAGGAAAAGTTCCAGGGGTTAATCCCCGCCACAATCCGGGTATCGCCGTGGGAACCTACTTCAACTTCAAGGGAATGATTTCCCGAATATAAGAGGAGCACCCCCAGCGCTTCACCGTGATCCTCGGTGGTTTCCGGTCGGGCAAGGATACAAGAAGGATTATGCTGGGCACTGGAAGAACCCCGGGTACTGCCAATAGCTTGGATTCCCGGCCTCAGGGGGGTACAGAACGGTTGCCGTTCCCGGGCCCAGGCGCCCGAAAATTGATACCACACCCACCGGCTATCATCCAGATCACAGGCACAGGACATGACCCGCCGCAACATCACTCTTTGGGAACCCTTGTTTTTTATTTCTACCCGGCGAGCAATAATCGGGAAGCCCCCAAAAATAGTATAAAAAAGCCGGGCCTCGATTCCTATTGCCCCGTCGATACAGGTAAGGACAAGGGTCATGGCGTCGGAGGATTTTTCTGCATAACTTACAGGAAGGCCCAAAAGCTCCGGTTTTCCTTCCTGAATTTCATGGGAAACATACCGGAGCTCCGGGAAAAGGGGTTGCCCTTTAGGGGTACTTACATCGAGGGCGCTTTGCCGGTAGTCACCCCGGCCGCTCGTGGGATACTCCCGACGGGCCCAGTCGAGGCAAAACTCAAAAGGGAGCCCCTCCTGGTGGGTTCCCATCCCCCGTCCTTCGTATCGTTCCAGATACCCATAGGTTCGGTCTGGATCGAGGGGACATCCTATATACCGAAGCCCTACTTCCCCATTAGGAAGAATGGCCAGCACATAGCTCAGCCCTTCATTTTGTAGGTGAAACTCCTGACAATTCTCATGGTATAGGATTTTCATACTATTCCCTTTCTACCCGGATCCATTTCTAGGGCCCTTCATTTTTTCTATAATTTTATGGCCCCTCCCCTCCCATATCTTCCGAGGGGGTAATGGGAGCCCTGTTAATCCCATGATATGGGAATGTTTGGCACAAATCTTGGGGGCTTACTGTTTCTCTTCCAGTTCGGCCGCGTCTTTATGCACCAGGATAAGGTTGAGCACTATACCGAAGATGGCGGACAGTCCCAACCCCGAGAGATGAACCGGTCCCAAATTAAAGCTTGCCCCGCCTAGGCCAAGCACCAACATGGTGGCAGTGATAATGAGCGCCTTAGGATTAGACATGTTTACCCGGGCGTCGATCATGTTTTTAATACCAATAGAAGAAATCATACCAAAAAGCAGAATCGAAATTCCCCCGATTACCGGCGCTGGGATAGTGCCAATGAGGGCAGTAAATTTGGGAACCAACGAAAGGAGGATCGCAAAAAATGCCGCAATCCGCATGATAACCGGGTCGAATGCGCCCGTAAGGGCCACCGCGCCGGTATTCTCAGAATAGGTGGTGTTGGCGGGTCCCCCGATGAGGGCCGCCACAGAGGTGGCAAGACCATCGCCGATTAAGGTCCGGTAGATCCCCGGTTTAGCAATAAAGTCTTTGCCCACCACATTACCGATAGCCAGGATATCCCCAAAATGTTCAACCATTGTTACGATGGCGATGGGGACCATCACTGAGATAGCCGAGAGGGAAAATTTGGGCAGGCTAAAGGCAGGAATCCCAATCCAGGGAGCCGCAGAAACCTTGGAAAAATCCACCAACCCCAGGGCAATCGAAAGAAGATACCCCGCTGCGAGGGCAATAAGCACGGGCAGGTTCGCCGTAAATTTCCAGCCCAGCTTAGGGAACACAATCTTTACAAAAACACCCACCGCAAAGGTAAAAAGGGCCAGGGCCCAACAACCATTTTCACCAATCAATTGCTTAAGGGCCTCTGAATTGGTCCCATTGGCATTCTGGATTGCCACGGGGGCAAGGATAAGACCAATGAGGATTATCATCGGGCCCGTGACATGGGGAGGAAGAATTTTGTGCAACAGCTCCACCGAAAAGAACTTAAAGATGATGGCCACCACCACATACAGGAGCCCCGCAATAACGATGCCCCCCAGCGCATAGGGAAGTCCTTCGGAGGCCCCCACCGCCACAATGCCCGGGATAAAGGCAAAGGAACTCCCTAAAAAAACGGGGACCTGGAACCCTGTTATCACATGAAACAGGAGCGTTCCGATCCCCGCCGCAAAGAGGGTTACCCCAATATCCAATCCCGTAAGAATGGGAACCAGGACGGTAGCCCCAAACATAACAAAGGTATGCTGGAGCCCCAGGATCACCGTTTTACCGTTTATTCGTTTTTCTCCCATGATTCCTCCCTGACCATAAATTGAAAGGAATGTATCCGATTTTTCCCTAGGTGGCAATACCCAGTTCCCGCACCCGGGCAGTACCGATTTCCCTCAGTTTATACTTTTGAATTTTACCGTTGGCGGTCATGGGGAAGGAATCCACAAAGAACACATACTTGGGAATTTTGAATCGGCTGATTTTGCCCCGACAAAAATCCTGGACGTCCGCTTCGGTAATGGTGGCTCCCTGCTTTTTGATAATAAAGGCCCCTACTTCTTCGCCGTATTTTTCACTGGCGATGCCTACCACCTGCACATCCTGAATACCCGGCATGGTATACAGGAATTCTTCTATCTCCTTGGGATAGATGTTTTCCCCTCCCCGGATAATCATGTCTTTAATGCGGCCCGTTACCCGGAAGTTTCCGTCCGGATCTTTCACTCCCAGGTCTCCCGAATGGAGCCACCCCTCTGCATCGATTGCCTGGGCGGTGGCTTCGGGATTCTTGTAGTAGCCCTTCATCACATTGTAGCCCCGGCAACAGAGTTCTCCCGGGACTCCCACAGGGCACTCCTGGTTCGTGTGGGGATCCCGGACGGTTACCTCTATGCCCGGGAGTTCCCGCCCGACGGTTCCCACCTTTACTTCGATAGGATCATCTACCCGGGTCTGGGTCATGACCGGCGAAGCTTCCGTCAGCCCATAGGCGATGGTGATTTCCGTGGCATGCATCTCGTTCATCACCCGTTTCATGATTTCCATGGGACAGGGAGCGCCTGCCATAATCCCCGTCCGCAGACTTCGGAGATCGAAGAGGGAAAACATGGGGTGGTTGAGTTCCGCAATAAACATCGTCGGAACTCCATACAGGGCGGTACATTTTTCTTTTTGAACCGTGGCAAGCACCATGAGGGGATCAAAGGTTTCAAGGATCGCCGCCGCAGCTCCATGGGTGAGCACCGCCATCATCCCCAGGACAAGTCCAAAACAATGGAAGAGGGGCACCGGCAGGCACACGATATCCTGTTCGGTAAAACGCTGGCAATCTCCAATGGCAAGGCCATTGTTCAGAATATTCCGATGGGTCAGCATAACCCCCTTCGGAAAGCCCGTGGTCCCTGAGGTGTACTGCATGTTCACCACATCGCTGGCCTGGCAGGCCGCCTCCGCTCTGGCCAGTTCTGCATTGGCCACATGACTCCCTAAAAGAAACAATTCCGGCAAGGAATACATACCCCGATGCTTTTCCTGTCCCAGATATATCACATAGCGCAATTCAGGAAACCGCTGAGAACGCAGGTAGCCCCGTTCACAGCTTTTAAGTTCTGGCACCAGTTCGTAGACCATCTGGACATAATCCGAGTCCCGGTACCCATCAATAATAACCAGGGCCCGGAGATCCGCCTGGCGCACCAGGTATTCCAGTTCATGGAGTTTATAATTTGTGTTGATGGTAACAAGCACCACCCCTATCCGGGCACAGGCAAAAAGAAAGGTGTTCCAATCGGGCACATTGGTGGCCCAGATACCCAGGTGTTCCCCCTTGCGTAATCCCAGGGCCAAGAGGGCTCTGGCAAGACGATCGACCCGCTCATCAAACTCTTTATAGGTAAAATGAAGGTCCCTATCTGAATACACGATAAAATCACGATGGGGATATCGCCTGGCCTGTTCGCGGAGCATCTCCCCCAGGGTTTTTTCCAATAGTTCCATGGCACCTCCTTATGTTCCTTCAACACAGCCCCTTCGGCAGTTTTACCCCCACATCAGGTTCTGGCTCAGGGGCTGTAACACTTCGTCGTCTAAACCTTAATGGGGCGTGTAGAGCACCGCCAGGATACGAGCGGTTCCTCCCTGGGCTATGACTCGATGGGGAACGATAGATTCATAATAGATGGAGTCCCCCTGTTCAAGATTGTACGCGGTGGTACCGTACTCTACCTTTATGGCTCCTTCGAGAACGTAGAGGAACTCCTCCCCTTCGTGGCTCGAGAGGGCCGGATTGGCATCTTTCCGCACTTCCACAAGGAAGGGTTCCATGGCCCGACCCGCCTTATGGGCCGCAAGGGCATTAAAAACAAGGCCCTCAGGACTCTGGGCGTTTCGAGCGGTAAACCGAAATACCTCTTCGGAACTTCCCTTTTTACAGACCACGGGTCCCAGTTCTTCATAATCATCCAGCAAGGTACCCAGGCGAACCCCCAGGGCCCGGGCGATTTTTACAAGAGGGGCCAGGTCGGGGAGATAGTCTTCTTCCTCTATTTTCTTAAGCAATTCCACCGGAATATGGCTCCGTTCGGCCAGGTCTTCCCGGGAAATTGCGTTGGTTTCTCGAATTTTTCGTATCCGTTTACCCGGATTACTTTCACGATCCATGGGATCCTCCGTTCATCTCGGCCAAGATTTTTGTAGAGGGCAGCGCCCTTTCTATCAATATTACAAAAAGAAAGAGGATACGCAAGGGTTATAATTACAGAGAAGGCATATTAAAAGGACACCTTTTAATAACCCATAGGGAAATTTCTTCAAGTTTAACCTATGGAATGAAGAATTTCTTTAGAGAGTCCAGAAACAAGGAAAGTCTTCTTTCCCCGAATTGACGGGAGACGAGAGAACCAGCACAATATAGAGTATGGTGAATAAACGGGCCTTTCCACGATATCCTACGATAGCCCAGGCACGGCTTAAGAATCTTCTGCAGGGCGAAGCCTTCGTAAAGGATCTTTCCATTACCGGGTGTAGACTGGAATTTAGCGCCGCCATAGCCCTTTCGGTAGGAGAAATCCACGAAATAGAGATCATTCCCGAAGGCCAGGCAAACGTTGAGCCCTTTGAACTTACCGCCGAAGTTCGCTGGTCCCTGGCAAGTTACGACTCCTTTGAGGTAGGGTTCTACATTCTCCGCTCTCCCCGGGGAAAAAGCTTTTTCCACTACCTGGATTATCTTGCCTGGAAACAAAATCACCCGAGTTCTGCGGGAGCATCCTAATGGCATCGCCAATCGAACAACTTCCCGGCTGGGTATACCAGGCCCTCCCCGAATTTGTGGATCACCTTGAAAAGGAACTGGGCTCCTGGGACAACCAGTGGGGGCCCCTGTACTACCGGAGGATCCCCACAAAGGCCTTCTGGGTCCAGAATATCTGGCTTAATCCCTTTATGGCCCATTTTACCTCTATTTCCGAAGCGGCCCGCCTCCTTAAAAGCATCCAGCGCAACTGGGCCCCCCTTCTTGTTAGAAACTTCCGTCGTGGTCAGCTTATCCAGGAGCAACTCCCCCATATTCCCCTGGACAAGCCCCGGGAATTTCCTTTTGTAGTTCCCCCAGCGCCCATGGGGGCCTGGACCCTTCTTGATGAGCATACCCTTCTGGCATCGGCCCACACCACAAGCCCCTTCCCGGGGGGAACCATTCAATTTGTAGAAAACAAGATCGATCCCCCAAGCCGGGCCTACCTTAAGTTACAGGAAGCCCTGGTACGCCTTGGGGCCTGGCCCGGCCCTGGGGATCTTTGCATTGATGCGGGGGCATCGCCCGGCGGGTGGACCTGGGTGCTCACCCGGTTAGGCGCTCAGGTCATTGCTATCGATCGGGCGCCCCTGGCACCGCACCTCATGGAGCACCCCCTGGTACGGTACGTGAAACACGACGCCTTTACGTTAAAACCCCAGGACCTGGGACCAGTGGACTGGGTGTTCAGCGACGTCATCTGTTACCCTCCCCGGCTTTTTGGCTGGATAGAACAGTGGCTTTCCCTGGGGCTTGCAAAAAACTATGTATGTACGATAAAAATGCAGGGAGACCCGGACATGGAAACCACCGCCCGTTTTGCGGCGATTCCCGGAAGCACCGTGGTGCACCTTTCCTACAACAAACACGAGCTTACCTGGCTGTACCGGCATCCCGGCGAAAGCACCGATCGCCCTGAGGGAAAGGCGGTATTTCCCGTACCCATGACAGAGGAACCACTCTGCAAATAAAAAAATGCCAGCCCCGGCGTTCAAAAAGCCAGGATAGGTACCATCTAAACAGACAATTGCACAAAAGCTGAAAGCTTGTTATTGTATAGTTTATGTTTACGGTGATTGCCCTCTGTGCAATCGGAGCAGAAAAGGTCCTGGCCAACGAATTGCGAAAACTGGGCTTTTCCATTACCGATTCCCATCCTGGTCGTCTGCGGTATCAAACAGATCTTGGGGGAATGTATCGATCCCTTTTTATGCTGCGTACGGCGGATCGGCTCCTCCTTGAAGCAGGCCGCTATGAGGCCCAGGACTTTGATGCCCTCTATGAAGGGGCCCGGAACATACCCTGGGAAAACTACCTCCCTCGAAACAGGCCCATAGTTGTTTCAAAAGTCCATAGTGCCCATTCACGGTTGACCGCCATCACCAGTATCCAGTCGGTGGTGCATAAGGCCCTGGTGGACCGGCTTTGTTCCCTCTGGAAGGTCCGACGCCTTCCAGAAACGGGGGATCCGATAAGTCTTCGGGTCTATGTGGAAAAGGATCAGGTCCAGGTCCTGTTAGATATAACGGGGGAGCCCCTTTTTAAACGGGGATACCGCCAGGAAGGGGGTGTGGCCCCCCTCCGGGAAACCACTGCGGCTGCGCTGGTGCTTCTTTCGGGGTGGCGCAGAAAATTTCCCCTCTACGATCCCTTCTGTGGATCAGGGACTATCCTTATTGAGGCAGCCCTGTATGCCTGGGAGGTTCCGCCGGGCCTGGGAAAAACCTTTGCCCTTTCTCAGCTTCCGTTTGGGGACCTCGCTTTAGAAGAGGCCCTTCGCAAAGAACTGAAAGGAACCATTCGCACCGATATTCCTCTGTATATCCAAGGAAGCGATAAGGATAAGAGTGCCGTGGAGGGGGCCCGGCACAACCTGGAACGGGCCCTACAGCTCATCCATCGTCCCGGGGAAGAATACCATCCTTCTACGGTATCCGCTGCAAAACTTCCTACCTTCCGGCGCTGTTCCATCGAAGAACTGCGATCCGGCGAAGAACAGGGTTTTCTGATTACCAATCCCCCCTATGGGGAGCGGCTTGGCTCTCAAGAAGAAGCGGAGGCCCTGTACCGGCTCTTTGGGCAACAGGTTCCCCATTTTGCGGGCTGGAAACTGGCGGTGATTACCACCCACCCCGGTTTCGAATCCCATTTTGGTTACCGGGCAACCTCGGTACGAAAAATCACCAATGGGGCCCTTCCTTCGATTATCTACCTGTACGATTCGTTACCGGAAGGGGTGCCCCGGGAAGCTCCCCTGGATCAAAACAAGTCGCCCCGCTTTTCAGAAAACGTAAAAAAACCTTACACAGGAGCATCCTATGTCCATCATCGTGGAACATGAAAAACGACGGAAAGAAATTCTTGAGCGAGCCCTGGATGTTTTTGTAGAAGAGGGGTTCGAAGACACGACCTTTCAAAAGATAGCCGATCGCTGTGGCATTACCCGCACCACCCTCTATCTCTATTTTAAAAACAAACGGGAAATATTTAATTTCAGTATTAAGCAGCTTCTTTCATCGGTGGAAGAAGACCTGAAACGGGTCCGGCAGGATGGGAGCCTTCCTGCGGCGGATAAGCTGAAACAGGTGTTGGGTCTTATCATGGATCGGCTCCAGGAAAATCGGCGCCTCCTTTCGGTGGTGCTAAACTACCTTCTGTACCTTTCCAAAAGCGGAACCGACACGGATTACCGGGTCCGGCGCAGGACGATTCGGCTCCGTCACATTCTGGCCACCATTGTTATCGAAGGAATTCGCCGGGGAGAGCTAAAACCGGTGAATGTAAAAACCGCCGACGACATGCTCTACGGCCTTATCGAGGCGGCGATTTTCCGCCTCGTAGTTCTCAGGCGGACCTCCATTGATGAAATCCGCCACTCCATCAACCTGGCTATAGAGAACCTCCGGGCATAAAGCATCTGACCTGCTACGGGTGCCGCCTTCTACATAAGTGCTGCGCTGTATAAGTAGGTTTTTATCCTGACAGTCTGGGGGCGGCTACTTTTTGTAAGTAAGGAAAACCACCTCGTTCGCAACGTCCTTCGGAACAAAGCCCAAAAAGGGAAAGCCCGAGCACAGGGAAAACCTGAGCGCCCGGGCCAAGGGGATGTTACCCTTAAGACAGAGGATACACCCGCCAAGAAAAAAGGGGGCCTTTCCCCAAAGGCCCCCGTAGCTTTTAAAACACGCTGGTCCTTGCTCCAAAGGAAAGGCGGGTTTTAATACCCCCCTCCACCTCAGCGGATATGAACCAGGCCTGGAACTCGGTGTAGAGGGAGAACTTGCTAAAATAGCTCCATTTTTCAAGGGTGAAGTGGGGGAATTCCAACTGGCCCACCACTGCGCTGAGCATCAGGGGGGTGCCGCTCGAAGTTTCGGTGAAGTAGCTAAACTTTGCCCCTAGGGCCACATGGGCTGAAAGGAAATTCCAGTCGGGCCCAAAGAAATAACTAAAGGGCAAGGCCGCCACGTTAGCCAGAAGCTTCCCACTGTAGACATTTCCATAGAATCGTTGTTCTTCTCCCATATAGGTCTGGGGAATATAGCCAAAGGTCCCCTGAAGTTTTACGTTGTTATCGAAGAAGGTGAGCCCCAATCCCACATTGTAAAGGCTTTCACCCATGTATCCCCCATCGATATAGAGCCCCTGAATGAAGGCGGGGACCTCATAGCCCGCTTTATCGCCCCGGCGGAACACTACCTGGACCGAAGAAAGCTGGACATCGTCGGAGGCAATGCCATATACCGGCAGCTTTTCGTTGTAACGCCCTCCTTCTACGGGGAAGAGCATCTTGATTTCGGGGGCCGTCTTATCAAGATTTAAGAGAAGTTTTGAAACCGCCATGTCTCCATTCTTAAACCGGGCCCGGATTACCAGGGGAAGGGGCCCTTCGGGATACTCCTGGGTCTGGAGACGGAACTTCCATCGATCCGTTCCCTGGGCAGGGAGGAAGGACCGTCCGTTATCGAGGCTTACCTCCACCGCCAGTACCTGGCGCCCCTGGGCCCTTTCTCGGGCCAGTTTTTTTACATCCACCTTTTGAGGGGGACTTTCCTGGGCAAGGCGAGTCGCCAGGGCCTGGTCATCCGCTTCTTCCCGTTCCAGGTCCTGGGGATGCACAAACCAGCCCGCCGTCCCTTCGAGCCAGGGCCTACCGGGCACATAATCACCGGAGGCAAAGGCCTTTGCCTGGAGCCAGGGACCAGAGCGGAGCCATTCGATAGGGACCTCCTCGCTACTAATCGTAGCTCCCTCTTGATTGATGTACCGAACCACGAGGGTATGGGTTCCTGACTTAATCTGATCGGTTGGAACATCGATGGCAAACCAGCCCAGGCTGTTAGGAGCCACGGTGATGACATCAAGCCCATCCACGTAAAGGCTCACCCCGCTGGGAATGCGGCTACTGCGAATAAATCCCTGAACCCGCAACTTTCCTGAGACCCGCTCCCCCCGCACCGGCGTAGCAATGGCTATCTGCTCATCAAAGTAGGAAGGATCCAATTTTATGTCCCGGCTTACCGTGGTCTGGTTCCCCGCCTTGTCGGTGGCGGTAATCCGAAGCCCATACTCGCCGGCGGGAAGGTTTCCTATATCAATCTCCGTGGAAATAATAGGATCCAGCGGAAGGGAGACCTTTTTCTGATGGGTTTCAGGGGCGGCCTTATTAAAAAGATAGACCTCGCAGGACATAAGTTCCTGATTATCCGAAACCCGGCCACTCAAGGGAATTTTTCCCCGATAGGTTTTCATATCCACCGGCACATCAAGAGAAAGCTCCGGCGGGGTGTTGTCCACCGAAATGAGACCCGCAAAAAAGCCCGTGGTTTCGTATCTATCCGTAGGCCGAACATAGAGAGAGTGGAGTCCATCTTTCAGAATTCGGGTATCCAGTCGATAGGTCCATTCGGTGGTTCCCAGCACCTGGTTAAAGGTAAGGGCATTATCAAAGGAAAGTTCCACTGTAGCAATGCCGTTCGCATCCGAAGCGGACCCCTTAATGGTCACGATCCCCCGGACGGTAGTATCCAGACTGGGGCTGAGTACCGTAGCCCGGGGTTCTTCTTTTGAAATTCGGTAGGTCCGTTTTACCGGATCAGAGGTAACCCCGTAGATATCTTCTCCAAAGATCTCCACCGTATGTTCGTTATCGGTCGTATCCGCCAGGGACACTGGAATAACAAACCCGTTCCCTTCTAAGGGAAGCCGAACAAAGGGGCCTTTATCAAACCGATAATGGATTGCCGCAAGGCCATCATCGTCAAAGACCGCCCCGGAGATGGTAAAATCATTGCGGATAATTTCCTGTTCTGCGGGCAACTGAATCAAGACGATCGGCTTGTCCTGACCGACATCTACCAGGAAATTTCCTTTGTAAAGGGTGACATTCCCCGCCCGATCGGTTACCCGATACTGAGCCTTATCAGGGCTCGCCCCTTTAGCGCTCGCATCAAAGGAACCGACCCCATAAGCGGTATTCTCCATTACCTGCCAGCTTGTCCCGCCATCGGGGCTGTATTCGATGCGGGCCACCTGGCCGCTATCAGATACCGTTACCGCCGTCGTAATGGTACCGTTCACCGTATCGGTTGAAGGTGGCAGTATTGGCACCACCTGGGGCACTTCCGTATCAATATTGATGGTCCGAGAGAATTCCGCAAAACGACCCACATCGTTTTCGAATCGGAACCAGACCGTTATCGCCCCCGTGCCGGAGGGAAGGAAGGAGGTGGCAGCCCCGCCAAGGGTTGCCACATCGTTAAGGGGAAGATTTCCGCCGTAACGGCGAGGATTAGCTTTTTCTGGAAGGAGGGAAATTTCCTGCCACCGCTCCCCATCGAGGGACCAGGTAATTTTTTTAACCCTTTCAGCCTGGTCATATTCAAAAAGAAGCGGGATGTCGCTCCGGTACCACCCATCTTCCTGGGGTTGCTGGATTTGAACCACCGGAGACTGGAAGGCAAGGACGTAGTCCTTTACTCCCCAGGGAATGTTGTCCCCATCGATGGTTTTCACTATCAGGTTTCCCCGATATGTTCCATTCTTTCGGGGCGTAACTGTCACGAGAGACCCCGTATATTCTATGGATAAGAGATCCGTCGCTGGTTCAAAACGGATTTGCTGAATAGGGCGGCCCACAAAACGGAGAATGAGGGGCCTTTCATCGGTAAACCGAAGGGTGGTCTTTTCTGCGTCGATCCGGGAATCCTCACCATATATCCCTTCCCCATCGAATTGTCGTGGGTTAGAAACGGGGAAAATCCGATACAACGATACAAGCCGGCGGGCGGTGTTTCCCTTTTCATCGGTAAGGAGGATATTCCAGGCAGTGCGATCAAAGGGAAGATTCCCGGGGACAGGGACCTGGAAGGTAAAATCGCCGCTTGAGGCTTTCTTAATAGTCCCCCGTAATGGAGGACCTTCCTGCACCGTCACTTCCACCTTGCTCAGGCCCTCGGGTGCCCGGACAAGCCCTTCCAGTACCATGCCGCTATCGAGGGGTAGTGCGTCGGCTCCATCCAGCAGAACCCTGCTATTCTTTGCGACCACCGCAAGTTCCTGCATTAGCGGCGGGGTCCCTCGCCGTTGCAGGGTCTGTCGAGCCTGGTCCGTTTCTTTTCCGCTCAGGTCGGTGGCCACCACGGTGATGCTGTGACTCCCGGCAGCAAGATTTGCCAGGGGCAACTCCACAAAACCAGGGGTTTCTATCGTTTGGGGACTCTCTTTGTTTATAGTTACTTTATATGAGGCAATCCCAAAGGAAGAGGTAGCAAGGGCCACGAGGGAAGGTCCGGCGGAGGGAGTTCCGTTCTGGCTTACCCCAGTACCTCTGGAACTTTCATCGGCCTCTATCGAATACAGCGAAAGCAGGGGCTTTTCAATGGAAGGGTCAAAGGTAACCTGGGCCGTGGCAGAGCCACTCTTCCCCGTTGTATCCTTTCCAGATACCTGAATAGGAAGGGGGCCCGCTTTTCCCTGGGCGGTTTCCAGAACCACCACCCCGGCATAAAGATTTTCCCGCACCACAAGAAGGTCTTCCGCGGTAAGCGCCCCCTTCTTATTTCCCACCGCCCAGTTCACCCCACTTAAAGGGGCACCACTTTCTACGGTAAAGAGCAGGATGGTTCGGTTCCCGACCGTACCGCTCGGATACAGGATCTGGAAGCGGGGGACAGCCCCTTTTGCGGAACCAGCCTTTCCGTCCGCGGCGCCGGAACCTTCTGGGGCTGGAAGAGTTCCCTGGCCCTGCCGTAGCGCCCGGAGCACCTCATTGGAAACCGTAAGAACCGTTTCGTTACCGGCCCGGTCCACCGCCCGGATCCGCACCTGGTGGGGGACATCTTCCGCCAATACCTGGAGGGGCAACGCAAAGACCTCTACGGCGGGGAAGCTCTGGAAGGGCCCCTCATCCACCCGGTAGGACAACTCGGCAAGGCCCGCCGGATCCCGCACTATTCCCGCCACTACCGGCAGGGAGACCGCACCGGTTGGACTAATTAACTCAATCTGGGGCCCCTCGGTATCTTTATACAGCGCAATCCCCCGGCTTGAAACATTCCCCCCACCATCCCGGGCAACAAGTTGTATCCAGTAGGCACCGTCAGGAAGCTTTTCCAGGGGAAGCGTAAGTCCAAGGGGAACCCTTTGGGGGGAAGTGCCGCTATCCCGGGGGGCATTTCCTCTCTGAGAAGGGGCGGTAAGGGGCACATTCTCTTCCATCACCACCTGGAAGCGGGAGTCCCGAATCTGGTACCTTAGGGCAACAATACCCGCCGGGTCTTCTACCGCTCCTTTTACAACAAAGGAAGGGGTTCGCACAAAGGAATTGGCCGGTACCTCCAGGGTAATTGAAGGCCCCTGCCAATCGGCCACAAAGGTAAAGGCCTGGGACCGAATTTCGTGGCCCCGCCCATCGATACCCACCACCACGTGGGGGCCGCTTACCCCTTCGCCCTTCATTTCAATATATACCCGGTTATCCTGCAGACGAACCGTGCACAGGGAACTATCGGGCACCAGTTTTACCGACACCAGATCCCGGCCAATGGCCCGGCCTACCAGGGGTCGAGGCATACCGTCCTTTTCGGGGACAAATACTACCCGTCCCGCCTCATCGATCCGCTCGTCGGTAAAGTCAAAGGCCGGCTCTCCCCGAACAACCCCATAGTTAGTAAGGTAGAGCTGGGTTTTTAGCGTCCCCTTGCGGCCCGCACCGTCGGTAACTTCAAGCAGAAGAGGAATCACTCCAAAGGGCCCTGTGGCGGGAACTGGCACCAGTACCTGTCCGGAGATGTTTCCCTTTACAGAAAGGGACTGGCTTTTTTCATTCCCGAAGGTATAGGAGAGACTTTCGTTTTTATAGCCACCGCTTAGTTTAACCACCAGGGAGGCCTGGCTATCGGGGGCAAGTTCCATGCCCGGGACAAAGGGCTCGCGACGGGAATCTTTACCGCCCCGCCCAAACTCCACCGCTTCTATCGATAGGGTTGGTGGGGGGCCCACATCTTCGATGGTAAGGGTCGTTACTGGTCCCACGGTTCCATGCACATCAACGGCCTGGAAGGAAAGGGTATGGGTCCCTACGGCAAGGTTTGCAAGTTCTACAGAAAAGGCCCCCGTGGTACTGATCACCGTAGGCGAATCCTTATTAAGCCAGTACCGTAGTTCTTTCACCCCATCATCGTCCTGGACCCGGCCGGACACAAAAAGAGAGCCTTCGGTACGGACTGTTCGGCTCTCCGGCCCCTTCCCTTTTCTTGCATCCGACGGACCAGAAAGGAGGGC
Organism: Treponema sp. J25; assembly: GCF_004343725.1. Classification (NCBI taxonomy): domain Bacteria; kingdom Pseudomonadati; phylum Spirochaetota; class Spirochaetia; order Treponematales; family Treponemataceae; genus Treponema; species Treponema sp. J25. The sequence continues at coordinate 90,483 of NZ_PTQW01000009.1, read as the reverse complement.
CGGCCGGGTCTGGATCAAACTGATTCGGGGAAGATCCCGCTCCCGGTCGATAGGAATTCGGTATTTTTTGCTCGAGGTATTTCCGATGGTGTCCCGCGCAGTCAGCACCAGTTCCAGTTCTTTCTGGACTGAATCCGGCAGGGTGTAGGCAACATTCCAGTAGGGGTCCCCCGCCCGAAGGGGGATCTCTCCCGAGTCTTTTCCAATGGCCCAGGTGAGCGTCGCTACGGCCACATCATCCTGGACCTTTCCCATGAACCGTACCTGTCGGTCCACCGCTTCGCCCTGCTTTGGATAGACCAGTTCTATCACAGGGGGTTTGTTATCCACCACAAAAATAACCGGCTTTATACCTACCGAGCCACAGCCATCGGTAGCCCGCACCAGCACCACCGTGGGCCCGGAAGGGATAACTTTTGTATCGATGGGAGCCACAAAAGAAAACTCTCCCTTTTTTCGGTCCCAATTTCCCTTTGCGGGAACATAATTCTTCCCATTATCAATAGAATATTCTACTTTAACGACCTCGTTCGCATCGGTGGCTATTCCTCGAATTTCTATCTTTCCTGAAAGCAGGGCCCCTTCGGCGGGGGCCGCAATAGTGATCACCGGTTTTTGGCGATCCATATCAAAAATCACCGTTTTTTCTGGTCCCGCAAGGCCGTTGATATCCATACCCTTAACCGTAATCTTTCGCCGCCCATCGGGTATGGTACCAGCGGGCATATACACCGACCAGAACTCTTTCCCCTTGGCGGTAATCCATTCCCCGTTATCGATTTTTACATATACTTCGTGAACCCCATCATCATCGCTGCAGGTGCCCACAATGTTAAGGTCCCCGGTGACATGCATACGGGGAAGGGGATTGGCGATGGAAACCTGAGGAAGATCCGACGCAGGATCAACATAAATGTTGATAGGGCCTGCGACCTTTTTGTTCCCCGCCGAATCCTGGGCTTCCGCGTAGATGTTATAGGTTCCCGGTTTCTTGGTAGAAATATCAAAAGCGCTCGACCAGTTTTCCAATCCTGCGGCTTTTTCTTTTTTCTCCTCCCCCTGGCCTCCCGCAGAGAGTCCCATAAGGGGCCCCATACAGAAGATAATCCACACCATCCACCAGGCCATAACCTTCTTTGTATGCATAGACACCATCCCTGGTAAAAAGTAAGATTCGAGCACCATTTCCAGGGCCTGTCAAAAAAATGAAGGCCCTTCGTATATCTAAGAAAAAATAGCAAAAACCGGGCCAATTATGGTTTTTTCAAACACAAAATAACATTATGCATTATAGAAAGTTATATCCTCATCATGGTAAAAACCCTTTAACCATAACAACAAAATAGTCGAAGTATCAACAAAAATGTCGAACCACCAACCAATTTCTCTATTATTCTCAATTATGCTCACCACTCCGGCCACTGACTACAAAAGGAACATTCCACATTCACTTTCTTTTTTATAAAGAGTCATAACGACACAATTGTAAGCGTCATATTGATACAGTCATGTTATTTTTATCCAGGAACACACGAAATTTCATAAAATTAAAAGATACCACAAACGGTGCGTTTTATCTATCTCATTTAATCACAATGAGATAGTAGATCAAAAAAAAGAAAAACACGTTTGGCACGCTAATTGCTATAACATGTATGCCCACGGGGGCATACAATATTACTGAATAGAAAGGAGGTTTCTATGAATCTGATACCTCGCCGACGAAACTATGAACTGGATCCTATCGAAGAGCTGGAACAACTCCAGCAACTGATGAACCGCTGGTTTGACAGCGGTTGGGACAACATGGGGCTGCTGGACCGGGCAGTAGCGCCGGCCATGGATCTTGTAGAAACACCCGACGCCTACTATCTGTATGTAGATCTTCCCGGTATCGATAAAAAGGACATTTCCCTTACCGTCGAAAACAACGTTCTTACCCTGGAAGGGGAAAAGAAAGGGAAGGATGAAAAGAAACGTTTCTTCCGCAAGGAAACCTGGGAAGGATCGTTCCGGAGAACTATTTCTCTTCCCAATGCGGCGGATCCTGAAAAGGTTAAGGCGGAGCTAAAGAACGGGGTGCTGACGGTCACCATCGGCAAAAAAGAAGAACTCAAGCCCCGCCAGATCGCCGTTCAGGTCAAATAACAATGAGAGAGGAGGAACCTATGAACACCATGGTAGAAACAAAGAAAAATGAACCCAAGAAGGATAAGCCCATTCAACCGGCCTGCAGCATCTGCGAAGAAAATGGGCTGGTCATTGTCCGTCTTGAAATGCCCGGCGTGGATAAAGAGGGCATTGAAGTAAGCGTTGAAAAGAACGAACTGGTGATCCACGGGAAACCCGCCGAAACACCCGTCGAAGGAACCTACCTGATCCGGGAACGCCATAGCGGAGAATACCACAAACGTTTTATCATCGATGACACCATCGATCGGGAAAAAATCGAAGCGGTCATGACCGACGGAGTACTGCAGCTTACCCTGCACACCAAAGAATCGGCCAAGCCGCGGAAAATTGAGATCAAGTAAAAAAGCAACTATCGTTGGAGGACCGGCAGGTACCATACCGCGCCGGTCCATAGTAATTCGCACCCCATCAAAAAGAGAAAAGCCCTTTTATAAACCACAATGATATCTTGCTATCCCCCTTAAAACACCACCGGCACCGCATCGGGCTGTGGAGCACTCTGAAGAACTTCTTCTTGCCGCACATCCTTTTCCAGAAGGACCGTGGGGTTTGCCATGATTCGTTTAAAGAGTTCTAAAACCCGGGCAAAATACAGCCCCTCCCCAATCCGTTCATCCACCGTTATTTTAAAGTTCATCCAGCGGTGTAGGGCCTCGGTTCCGTCCTTCCTCTGGACCTTTCGCCGCTCTATCCGTCCCATGACCACAAAGACCGAGGCGCTTCCCCATTCATACAGGTGATGGAAGGGCGCATCCAGATTAAGGCTTGCCAGGTTAGCCACATACACCGACGTATACAGGGGATCGCTTTTAATCATCCCCCCTGGCGCGATATTCAGACGATCAAGGAGACGGAATATCGCTGTCGCAATCCGATAGCCGCCGGGGATAGAGGCAAGGAAATACATTTCCTTCTCGTCTGGGCTGAGTTCTTCGCTCTGGGCCCGGGCAATGGCCTCATCAACCTTTTGGGCGACGGTGAAAAAATTTTCCCCTTCATCAAAAAAGATCTTCGCGTCCGTTTCCCGGGCATCCTCGGTGAGCTGTTTTTTCACAATAAAAGAAATAGATCGGTAGTTGCGCTCATAGATATGTCGTCCCATCACAAATCGATTCATAAGAGGTTTTTCTTCGAGCACCCGAACAATTGCCGCAATAACCACATGAAACAGGCCAAACTTCTTTTCCCCCTGGACATTGTTGAGATCCCGCACCATCCGGAGGGCCGGTTCAATATCAATATCCATTGAAAAATACACTGCCGCTTCGTTACGTCCCCGCATCACATAGGGGAGAATTTTTTGGAAAGGATTCAGTTTTTTTACCCGTTTTCCATCAGGACGATCCACAAAGATCATAAGCGGTTCCTCCGATTACTCTAAGCTACCGCCCTCCTCCACGAGAGAAGCCAGTGCCTCCAGTATACCAGAATTTGAAAAAACAATGGAGCTTTTCTTACATGAATGCCATCGTTCCTCTTGCAAGAACTGAACAAAAGAAGTATAGCGGGGGGCGTAACAGCCCAGATTCTCCTCTTTCAGGAATTTAAGCAGACGGTAATCATTCTGGGCTACCCATTCGGTACACAAAAAAGGCCGCTGGTGATACAGGGTTTCCATGCAGGTAGCGGCCCCTACCTTCCCCGTTACCACATCACAGAGGGTATAGAGATCTTCCATGCAGGAAACCTGTCCGAGGGGCACAAGACGTCCCTTCCGAGGACGGGTGGCCAGGGCCTGCATCCGCTGAAAAAGGGCCTGGTTTTTCCCGGTGACCACCAAAAAATCGAAGGGAAGATTTTCTTCATAGGCCCGTTCCACAAAACCGTAGACCCGTCCCAGGCCCTGGGCCCCGCTCGTTACGAGCACCACCGGCTTACCGTCGGCCCCAACACCATACAGGGAACACAGCTCATCCCGTCCCTTTTCTGAAGATTTCATGGCAGGCAAGAGGGGATAGGGGACAAGACCAATTCGGTCGGGAGCAATTCCCCGGCGAAGCAAATCGGCCCGGGCCCATTCAGAATGTACCAAAAAGAGATCTACCGCAGGATCCGCCCAAAGGGCATAGGCGTTCAAGGGATCCACCACCAGGGCCACCACCGGAAAGGAAAATCCTCCCTTTCTTCGAGCCCATGCCACGGCCCGGAGCACCATAGGATGGGTAGCCACCACGAGGTCCGGCGGCTGAAGACGGAGGTACTCCAGGGTTCGGGAGAAAAACTGGGGCATGGCACAGCGTAATACCACAGAAACGGCGGGATACAGGGTTTCCATGGCGCGGTAAGATAGGCGCACCACCACCGGATGCGGGATAGAAAAATCCCAGGCCCCCTTGATGCGGCGATCATCATCCAGGGCCCCGACGGCATGGACCATATCAAGCACATCCACCAAAACCTGGGGACCATACCGATCGATCAGGGCGTTCTGCAGCACCAGAGCGGGCCCCCGGTGCCCATAGCCCACCTCAATCATACCGATGAGGATATGCTTCTTTTTTTCCATTCTGGCATTCCTTATCGCTTGAGAGGGCTCGACTCCCGCACCATGGTACCGGTTTTAAGAATTTCCACGATTTTGTAGGTCCCATATTTTCGGGCCTTCAAAAAACCATCCCAGGCCATTTCGGCCAAGCGGCCCTCTTGCCACAGGTCCCAGAGCCATTCATGGGTGTAGGGAGGATCCTTTTGATCACAGCCCCCCTGGATTTCTAAAAGCCACTCCCGGTTATGTTCTTCCTGGGAGCCAATGGGAGGGGCCATAATAATGGGGAGTCCCAGTCCCGTATAGAAGGAAAGTTCACTCGGTTTGGTCCACAACACATCGGTCCTATGGAGGGTCTCCGCAAAGACGCGGAAATACCCATCGTCACTGGGATCATGGATAACCTGCACACCCCCCGCAAGTCCCCGGTATCGCCGGCCAACATCATCGAGCCTTTCATAAAAATACTGGGCCACCTCGGGGCGCTTACCCGCCACCAGGTTAAGCCGGAACTCCCCCCGAACAATCCGGGGAGCCAGGGACTCAAGGATAGCGGCGCCAATCTCCCGCTGGGCACCGGCTCCGCCGACCGCAAAGGTAACCGTGAGGGGAGCCCCTTCTTCCTCCGTAAGCTGATCCCGGGAACAGTCCAGGAAATGTTCTACCGAATGGTGATGCAATGGCCAGAAACGATTGGTTGGATCAAGGCGCACCAGGCGCCGGGCCAGATCTTTTTTCAATATGGAAAGATCCTCATTCCCAATAAGTTCCAGGGGCAGGGGGAAACCGGTCATGTAGATCCGTTCGTCGGGGACCCCATACTGCTTAAGCCGCCGCAGGGCCCGTCCACAGGGAACAAAGTATTCTATGCGACTTTCGGCAGGATGGGAGGCGACCCATACCCGGTTAATATCCGCATCGCAGATCACACAGTAGATCCGCTTGAGCCCTGCCCGTTCGGCGGCCAGAGCCTGGGCATAAAAGGTGCTCACAATAGGGAGCTTCTCTTCCTCAACTTTCCTTAAAAAAGATCTACAGAGTCCCTTTTTAATAAGGTTATCCACCAGGGATGTTTGAATCGTTGGTTTAGAAAGATCCCGGAACGGATAGGCCTGGGGGATCGACATGAGGGAATCCATAATTCCAAAAAGGGCGTTACCCACGAGGGGCCAGGATTTTATTCGGGAAAGGGCTTCGTAGGTATGACGGAGCCGGTTCCAGAGGGCCATTTCTTCCCTGTCCGTATCCGCATCGCTTCCTGCAATAAGAACCCCTCCTTTGCCAAAAGGAGCCAGGGGCCAGGCTGCCCTTTTATGCCCTAACCCCATATCCGCCGCGGTAATCCATGCCAGGGGAGTAATGGGAGTCGCCATCGTTCTTTTCTCCTTTGCCGCAATACCATTACACAGGTGTATGTACCAGATTAATTATGATGCTTTCGGTCCCCCTGTGCAATCCTAACAAAAGGGCGCCCTGCGGCCCAGTCTGGTTTCAATCTAATCCCAACGGCAGAGCAAGGGTTGTGCTGAGGGGTGATATTTTACTCGCCTATCCCTTTTCATAGGGCCCCAAAAACGGTATAACTATACCAGACATGGAATTTACAGAATTTTCACTGCACCCCGACCTCCAACGGGGAATCGCGGAAACCGGGTATGTTACCTGCATGCCTGTTCAGGAAGAGGTGCTCAAAAACGCCTTTGGAGGACACGATTTATACGTACAATCCCAGACAGGTACTGGGAAAACCGCGGCCTATCTTATCGTTATTTTTCAACGGCTCATGACAGAGCCCCTGGTGGCAGGTAAAAAAGCCCTTATCATGGTTCCCACCCGGGAACTGGCAGTTCAGGTAGAAGAAGAAGCCAAAAGTATTGGTCGCTACTTACCCATTAAGATGGGAAGCTTCTTTGGGGGTGTGGGCTACGGCAAGCAGTACCAGATGTTGCGAGATTCGGTACAGATCATCATTGGAACTCCCGGCCGAATTCTAGACCTGGTAGACTCCCGCCATATGAATCTGAGCGATGTGGCCTTCCTCGTCCTGGACGAGGCGGACCGCATGTTCGACATGGGCTTTTACCCCGACCTCCGCCGCCTGAATAAGGTGCTTCCCCCTACGGAACGACGCCAGACCATGCTGTTCAGCGCTACCCTTAACCTGTGGGTAAAGAACCTCGCCTGGGAATACACCCAGGACCCCGTAGAAATCCAGATTGAACCGGAGCAGGTGACCCTCGATACTATTGAACAAAAGCTGTACCATGTAAGCAGCGATGACAAAATGAAGCTCCTCCTCTGGATTCTTAAAGAGCGGAATCCCGAGAGTGTGATTATCTTTTGCAACACCAAACGTCTTGCAGAGGTGGTAGCCAAGCGACTTCGGATTAATGGGTATGACTGTGAGTTTATTATTGGCGACCTGCCCCAGACAAAGCGGCTTCAGATTATCAACGATATAAAAAGCGGCAAACTGCGCTATTTAGTTGCCACCGACGTAGCGGCCCGCGGTCTTGATATCGATAACCTGGCCATGGTGATTAACTACGAACTTCCCCAGGACGCAGAGAACTACGTTCACCGCATTGGCCGTACTGCCCGGGCAGGGCGGCAGGGTGTGGCCATCAGCCTGGTGGGCGAATCGGATGCCTATGAGCTCCCGGCGATCGAAAAATACCTGCATAACCGGATTCCCGCCGAAATGGCCAGCGAAGAGATGTTTATCCCCGACGCCAGCGAAGGCCAGTACATCCCCGTGGACACCTATGATGAATCCCCTGACAGGGATCAGCGTCGCCATCGACCGTTACGACGCCGGGAAAAAGGCGATTCCCGTCGGGGGCCCCGGAAAGAATCGGCCGGGACAAAAACAAAAAGGAACAGAACGAACGAAGAAGGACCGTCTCTGGCAAAGCTCGCCGTAGATGCGGCAGTAGGAAGAACCCCGGATCACCAGGGGGCATCTGCCGGAGGAGCCTCCGGTAAGAAGAGAACATCGGGGACTCCCCAGGGGAAAAGGGAACGCTCTCCCCAGCGGACAGCTAAAACCGCCTCACTTTCTGCTAAGTCCTCTGCCAGGCCCGGGAAAAAACCACAGGAGAATCGGCGACCCGATCTCAGCACCATGACCTTTGAGGAACGGATGGCCTTTTATCGCCAGAAATATGGTCCCAAAGGGAAGGTGGCCCCTCTACCACCAGAGAATCGAGGGAAAGGCCGACTTGAACAGGCGACGCCCAGTCCTGCACAAGGGAGCACGCCGGAAAAAACAAAACAAAAGGGTGGCTTTATTTCCCGGCTCATTGCATTTTTTAAAGGAGAACGATAGTTGTGATTACCATAACAGATTTACGGGTTGCCTTTGGGGAACGGGTCCTCTTTAAAGAAGTAAATTTAAAATTTACCCCCGGCAACTGCTATGGCATCATTGGGGCCAATGGGGCGGGAAAATCTACCTTTCTGAAGGTTCTCTCGGGAGAAATCGAAGCCGACAGGGGAGAAATATCCATAACTCCGGGCGAGCGGATTGCCGTGCTCCAGCAGGACCACTTTGCCTTTGAATCCTATTCGGTGATGGACACGGTTCTCATGGGCTATCCCCGCTTATATGCGGTGGCTAAAGAACGGGAAGCTCTCTATTCCAAAGAACACCTCACCGACGAAGAGGGCCTTAGGGCGGGGGAACTGGAAGCGGAATTTGCAGAACTGGGGGGTTGGGAAGCGGAAGCCCAGGCAAGTCAGCTTCTTTCCGGCCTGGGCCTTGAAGAAGAGGCCCAGGGCAAGATGATGAGCGAACTTGACGAAGCCCAAAAGGTACGGGTCCTCCTGGCGCAGGCCCTCTTTGGGAATCCCGATATCCTTCTCCTGGATGAGCCCACCAACGGTCTAGATCTTGAATCCATCGAGTGGCTCGAAGAATTTCTGATCGAATTTCCCAACACTGTGATTGTGGTTTCCCACGATCGTCACTTTCTTAATACAGTCTGTACCCATATCTGCGATATTGATTATGGGCGGATTACCATGTATGCGGGGAACTACGATTTCTGGTATAAGATGAGCCAGATTCTCCAGCGACAAGCCCGGGAGCAGCAGAAAAAGAACGAAGAAAAGGCCCGGGAACTTAAAGAGTTCATCCAACGCTTTGCAAGCAATGCCTCGAAAAGCCGTCAGGCCACAAGTCGTAAAAAGGTCCTTGAAAAGCTGGAATTGGACTCAATTCCGGTTACTACTCGAAAATTCCCCTACGTGGCCTTTAAACCAAACCGGGAAATCGGCAACAATGTACTTCGGATAGAAAAACTGAACTATACGGCTCCCGATGGAACGGTGCTTCTTAAAAACTTTTCGCTGACGGTGCACCGGGAAGATAAGATCGCCTTTGTAGGGCTCCAGCATCAGGCAAAAACGGCCCTTTTTGATATTCTGGCGGGGGAACTTGTCCCTCAATCGGGGGACATCGCCTGGGGACAAACGGTGAGTTTTTCCTACTTTCCCCGGGAACATGGGCGCTATTTTGACACGGACCTTTCCATCACCGATTGGCTTAAACAGTTTTCCCCGGACCAGGACGAAACCTATGTCCGTAGTTTCTTGGGAAGGATGCTCTTTTCTGGGGATGAGGCACTAAAACCTGTCCGGGTACTTTCTGGGGGAGAAAAGGTCCGCTGTCTCTTAGCCAGGATGATGCTTTCCGGGGCGAACGTTCTTATCCTTGACGAGCCTACCAATCATCTGGATCTTGAGGCCATCACATCCCTCAACGAAGGGCTCGTGGATTTCCAGGGGGTTCTCCTGTTCAACACCCACGATCACGAGTTCATCACCTCCATTGCAAACCGGATTATAGAGCTTCTCCCCGATGGAACCTATATCGATCGGATGATGAACTTTGAAGACTACCTTAAGGACGAACAGGTAAAGGAACTGCGGGCCGCCGCCTATCATCACCGGGAGCGGCTTCAGATTTAATTTTTCGGGGAAGCGCTGGCCCAGAGTCCCCGTTTTTGAGATCGGGCAATATTTTGGGCCTGCCGAAATTCCTCTAAGAATTGAAAGGGATAGCGGGTATAGGCATAGGCGTATCCTTCTTCGATAAGCAGTTTGTTCACACAGCGTCCGTCAGGAAGGTACACATAGGCCAGCAATCGGCCATACCGATCCCGCAAATCCCAGTCAAAGGCAAGAAACACCCGCTGCTGTAATAACAGGCGACGAGCATATTTTTTTGCTTCTTCCCCAAAGAAACCCACCGGCCGGGGGGAGCTTTCTGTTTCGGGCGCATCAATCCCCAGAAGCCGGATGGTTTCTCGAGCCTTCAGGGAACGGGGAATGGAACCGCTAAGCCGTACCTTGATGGTATCTCCATCAACTACTTCTTCCACAAAGGCCGGCAGGCAGCGGCTTAAAACCACCTGGGAAGAAAAGCTTATGTTCTCTTTATTCACCCGATACAGGTCTTGCCGCTGGGATGAGGGGCTCTTAGCGTAAAGATAGGAAATAGAAAGTACTACGAGGAGAACCCCAATGGCTGGACCTGTTTTTTTCATAGAATCGGACACCCCATTCTAGCGAATGTTAAAGTAAAACCGTTCAATGTAACGTACCCGCCGTTGAGCCTCGTCATAGCGGCTACTGGTGGGGAATTCCTCAAGGAGCCGTTTATAGGCATCGTAGGCTTTTTTTATGTCCCGCTGAGGCCCCTGGGTTTCAAAGATCTGGCCCATAAGCCAGAGGGCTTCGTCCGTTCCCGCGGGATACGAATCATACATCTGATTGAGTAGATCCAGAGCTGCGGCATATTGGTTTTTCTCGTAGGCATCCCGAGCCTGGCGAAGCAACGCCTCCAGGCTCGTATTTTCAGGGAGCGTCGAGGATGCGGGAGAAACACCAGAAAGCGCAGAAAGGCCCGAAGGAGTCCCACCAGAAACTGCAGAGAGGCCTGGAGCAGTCGATGTAGCCTGACCCCCCGAAGTACGTAGATTCTGGGCCCCCGCACCCGTCGTAGTGGTCCCTGAAGGGGCCCCACCCGGCGCAGGTCCAGAGCCTCCCGTTGCCGCAGGGACAGCCCCCTGTGAAGCAGAAGAGGTTCCGGCGGCGGCCCCGGGGGAAACATTCGCCGAACCACCGGCAGTTCCTGATGAAGCAGGCGCTGAAGTTCCGGTATTTGCTGGTGGCACCGGGGAGAAGGCAGAGGTATTGTCCCCCTGCTCTCCTTTTGTGGAAGAAGAAATGGGGCTTGCCGATTGGTCCCCAGTTCCCTTCGACGATTCCGGGGCCGCCGCCGGGGCAGCAGCTACAGAGCGGGGGGGCCAGCGTGGTTCGGCTACCACCCTTCCCCGATCAGGGGCAAGGCGAAATCCGCCGGTTTCAGTTATTTCGGGGTTCTGGATAACCTCCACCCGCACATAATCATTTATCACATAATCCTGCAAGAAATCCTGACGAAAAAATTTCAGGCTATAGAGCCCCACATTTTCGGCTCGAAAAATAAAGGTCTGGCCCTCCGGATCGGTTCGCCGTGAATCGTAGACAAGCCCCCGCCGCCCCGCCACTTCTCCCAAATAAATCCATCCACCCCCCTGAAAAGGAACTTCCACAAGCTGTCCTACCAGGGCTCGCACCGATCGGGAATAGGAAAGCGCTTCAGGGAGTGCCCCTTCCCCCCGAACCGCAGGTTCAGGAAGACTTTGAAGGGGCGAGGCAGGGGATTCAGTTTTCTGTTCAGCCACCACCGGTTCGGTGGGTTTAAGCACCGGCGGCGTGGTTGTTTTCTTCTGTTCCGTTGATGAAGTTGAAGAAGCCGGCGGTTTTGTTTCGGCGGGCCGTTCCTGGCGTGGGGATGTCCCCGAAGAATCTTGAGAAAGGGATTTTCCTGTTTGCTCTTCGCCGGTCAGGGAAGAAGCGGTTTTATCTGTAACTACTGCAGTCTGAGATTCTGCCGGTATTTTCAGAGGGGCAGAAGGTTCGGGGAATGCCGGCGGGGATGGCACTTCCCCCACCAGAATGGGGGGGTCTCCTAAAAAAAGAGGGGCCTCAGAAAGGTCCGGGCCAGCTGTTTTCTGTGTTTCCAGGGCTGATTCTGGGCCAGGGGCCTTAGCCTCTGCAGAAACAGAAACCTCTTGTGGGGAAGGGGCTTCCGCTTTTTCTCCAGGGGATTCTTGCGAGGCAGGGGGCACCGTCTTACAGGCCAGAACACCCGCCATAAGAAGAGGGAATATGTTCCAATACCTTTTCATTACTCCTATAGTATCACCGCCCCTCATTTTCCGCTACGGTATTCCTGGAAGCTCGAATGGGCCGAAGATCCTCTTCCCGTACTTTACTAGGATCATCAATCCCCGGAGGTAGTTCCATACCAACCTCTTCTTCCACATCTTCTTCTTCAAAGGATTCTGTTTCCTCAAAGGTTTCTCGGGGATGATGGCGGGCCTCTTCATTTTCCAGACGCACCGATATTACCTTGGTCACCCCCGATTCTTCCATGGTAACCCCCAAAAGGGTATTGGCTCCGGTGACGGTTTTCTTATTATGGGTAATTACGATAAATTGACTCGTACTGCCAAACTCTTTTAAAAGCTGAACAAAGCGGGTCACATTCTGTTCATCCAGGGCCGCATCGATTTCGTCCAGAAAACAGAAGGGAGAAGGCTTGACCATGTAGGTAGCAAACAGCAGGGCCACCGCCGTCATGGATTTTTCACCCCCCGAAAGGAGATTGATATTCTCGAGTTTTTTCCCCGGCGGCTGAGCATATATTTCGATACCCGACTGAAGCACATGGTGGGGATCCGAAAGACGGAGTTCCGCCCGACCACCGCCAAAAAGACGGCGGAACATGTTGTGAAAGTTCTTTTTGATGCGGTTATACGTGGCAAGGAAGAGCTCCGACGATTCAGAACGGATTTCCGCGGTAATCCGTTCTAGGTCCTCCCGGGCCCGGGCAAGATCCGCAAGCTGATTGCTTAAGAAATCGTAGCGCTCTTTTACTTCCTGGAATTCCTCTGGCGCCATCAGGTTTACCTGGCCAAGCTCTTTGAGAGCATTCCGCGCTCCGGCCAGTTTCTCCCGCAGTTCTGCCTGAGGAGCTGTAATGGTATACATCCGCTCTTCAAATTCCAGAAGGTCCCGGGAATGGGTTTCCCGGAAGTTATCCAGGAGATTCTTTATTTCCGTTTCAAGCTGGGCAAGCTCGAGGTGCTGCTTTTCCAGGTTTTGCTGGATCTTCCCCTTCTCGGCAACCTTTTTCTTTATCAGTTCCTGCTTACCCGCCACATCTCCATTTCGCCGGGCGATATCTTTTTCCAGGGCATCCAGTTCTTCTGCCAGGGTGCGCCCCCGCCGCTCTATATCGGCGATATCCGCTTCCACATCTTCCAGTTGCTCAAGAATCTCATCCCGCCGTTTTCGGTCCAGGAAAAGTTCATCCTGAACTGTCTTAAGAAGCCCCTCCTGACCGGCCAGTTCCCGTCGGATGAGCCGGGCCTGTTCCTCTGCCGCCTGTGCCTGGGTACTCATGCGCACCCGGCTTAGCCGGAGTTCTTCCAGGGTTTTTCGGTATTCTTCGATTTTGAGTCCCAGACCATCATTTTCCTTCCGCAGGTCTTCAATCTTTTTCTGAAGATCCTGAATCCGGCTCTTAAGGACCCCTATTTTTTCATCCAGTTGACGTTTTCGGGTAATAATCCCTTCGGGGGCTAAAAAATCATCGATAAAGGTTGGCGTAAGCCTCTTGTAAGCATCAAAAAGCTGGACCAGCTCCGCTACATCCTGTTCTGTATCTGTAGAGGCCCCTTCCAGGGTTTTGGCGATGGCCGCTCCATCCTGAGGAGATAAGGACAGGGTTCCCTGGGAATAGCCAGTAAGCATGCGCACCATATCCTGGAATATATGTTTTTTCCCCTCTATATGGGTTTTGAGTTTTTTAAGGGTTCCATCAAGAGCTTCTTCCAGGCGACGCCGTTCAGCCACCGAATAGCCTGCCCCTTTGAGTCCTTCATCCAGGGCCCGGACAATATCATCGGTTAAGGCCGTGAGATCCTGTTCCAGACGGAGCCGTTCTTCTTCATGGGATCGAATCGCTTCCTGCGAACGGCGCACCTCTTCTTCATTTTCTCCAATATGATGGGATGCAAGCTGAATATTTTCTTCAAAGGTCGTGATATTTTTTTCGATTTCTTCGAGGCGCTTTCGGAGGTCCCGCACAACCCCATCCTGCTCCTGAGCATCATCAGAAAGCTCTTCTATTTTAAGTTGAATAGCCCGTTCCCGTCCTTCGTTCTGAGTAATCTTTGCAAGAATTTGCTGTCGTTGCTCCGCAAGAAGCCGGGCTTCTTTTTCTTTTGCATTTTTTTCTACCGCAAGACCATAGAGTTCTTTCTGATGCTGTACCAATTGGGCTTCCATGGAATTTACCATATCCATGTTTTCTTCCAGGGCCCGATTTATAGCATCCAACTCTGCCTGAAGTGCATCCCGTTGACGGGTCGTTTCTGTCACAGCCTCTTTTTTGCTTTCCCGCTCGTTGATAAACTGTCGCAACCGGAGCAGTTGAATGTCCAGTTCATATTGAAAGATTTCTTCTTTAAGTTTTCGGTACAGTAAGGTCTTTTCAGCTTGAACTTTCAAGGTATCGTAGGAACGCTTAACTTCTCCCAAGATACCTTCTACCTGGCGCATGTTTTCTTCGGTCTTTTCGAGCTTCCGTTCTGCCTCGGCTCCCCGGACCTTGTAGCGGGTAATACCCGCCGCCTCTTCAAAAAGATACCGCCGTTCCTCGGGTTTTGAAGAAAGGATCTGATCGATCTTACCCTGTTCCATCACCGAGTAGGCCGCCTTGCCTACCCCCGTATCCCAGAAGAGTTCCCGGATATCCTTGAGCTTTACCGGCGCCGAATTGATGTAGTATTCGCTTTCACCGGACCGATACAGCCGTCGTTTGATCTGGATTTCCGGCACATCCAGGGGGAGCACCCCTGTCTCGTTTGCCAGCGTAATGGTCACCTCTGCCACATTTAGGGGTTTTCGATGTTCTGTCCCATTGAAAATGACATCTTCCATTTTCTCGGCCCGCAGGGACTTGGAGGTTTGTTCCCCCAGCACCCACTTGATGGCATCCACCACGTTGGATTTACCACAACCATTGGGGCCTAGCAGGGCCGTGATTCCATCGGAAAACTCGATGCGGGTCCTATCTGCAAAGGATTTAAAACCAAATATTTCCAGGCTTTTGAGAAACAAGGCGAACTCCGTTTATGAGATACAAAAGAATAGGAGGTCCCCTCCTCCATGACGATACTTCTTAGCATACCATGGCAGGCATATGGGGGTCAAGAAAAAGAGGGGGGCATGTTCTGTAAACAGAGAGCCCCCTCCGTCAAAACAAAGATCAAAGTATGAAAGCAATTATCAAGAAACTAATCCCTGAAGCAATAGGGGCCCGTTGCTTGCACAGCCCTTTCTATCCCTCAGGACTTTTTGAAAGAGGGCCTCTCATGCCCCTTCCCTTATAGAGGGGGCTTTTTCAAGAACTCATGTCTAGGCCGCACATCACCGTGAACAAAACCGGGTGATCCCATGCCTATGGGCGCTTTCGCAAAATTTTTCGTATGAATTTTCCCGAGGGAGAAAGGTCTTCTTCTTTCCAGGTACCCTTCCCTTCCCGATCGGCGTTGTACACCAAAAGTCCCGAATCTTCCCCTTTATTGTTCAAAGACCAATTAATCCAGGAAATAGAGTGCCGCTTTAAAAAGGAAAGCCATTCTTCGCTTTCCTTGATAAAGGGCCCCTCATGACCACTTGCTAAAGTAGTGCCCCATTCGGTAACAAAAATGGGTAATCCCTTAGCTAGAGCCCGTTCTGCCTTATCCCGCAACTCTTTTCCGTGGCTTCCCGCATAAAAATGAAGGGTATACATGATGTTGGACCAGCCCGTGATAGGATCCTCTGCAGCCACATCCACATCCTGACTCCAGGTAGGGGTTCCTACAATAATAAGGTTATCCGGATCATACTGTCGGATTCGGGCGATTACTTCTTCCGCATAGGGCTTTATCACCCCGCTCCAAGTGACGTCCTTCCCATTGGGTTCGTTACATATTTCATAGATAAGATTAGGAAGATGCCCATAGGTAGCAGCAATCTCAGTAAAAAATTCTAGGGCATCCTTCTTATATGCCTGGGGCGTTCCCTCCCGCAGGACGTGCCAATCGACCACCACATATAGCCCCAGATCCCGGGCCGCCTCTATAGAATCGATTACCCGTTGTTTCAGGGCGCGATTCTGAATGTAGCCTCCTTCGGTAAGGTAGAGGGCCGCCCGCCAGACATCGATATGCCAATCATCCCGCAACCATTGCAAAACAGCCTTATTGGCATAACGCCCATACCATTGGAGACCATGAGAACTAATTCCCCGCAGTTGGATCTTCTTCCCCTGTTCATTCAGGAGAAAAGTGCCTTCTACGCGGAGCGCCCCATGGCGCTCCACCGGTGTCTTGGACTCTGTAGAAGCACATCCCACAAGGAAAGCTATACAAGCAACACAAGCAACTCCCCATCGCAACCAACGCAGCATGCCCATGAACCGTTCCTTTTTTATTCTTTCAAGCTCCCCATCGTAATACCCGCAATGATATACTGGGACATAAAAGCATAGAAAATGATAATCGGTACAAGGGACACCGTAATCCCAAGGTAAATAGACCCATATTCAGTACGGTAAATATCTCCTCGCAACATTTGAACCAGCATTGGCAGGGTATATTTTTTAGGATTAGAAAGAAGGACAAAGGGAGTCATAAAATTGTTCCAGGACCCAATAAAGCTAAAAATTGCCTGGGTTGCCAGGGCCGGCTTGATTACCGGCAGAATGACCATATTAAAGGTATAAAACTCCCCGGCCCCATCGATGCGGGCCGCATCAATAAGCTCAAAAGAAAGGACCGATGCCAGATACTGACGAATAAAAAACACTACCGCCGGGGCTGCAATAGCTGGCAACACAAGAGGAATGTAACTATTGAGCAGTTTGAGTCGAGCCACAAATTGATAAAAGCCGATGAAAGGAAGAGAAGCAGGAAGCATCATCACGAGGAGTATGAGTCCCCAGATAAAGGCCTTCCCTTTAAAATTATACACATGCAAGGCGTAGGCGGTGAGAGCAGAGAAATAAATAGTTAATATACTCGTGGTTACCGCAAGGAAAAGGCTGTTACCAAACCCCTGGCTAATCTGGAAATTGCGATTGGTTAGATTTTTCCAGTTATTTATCGTATTATTCCCCGGGATAAAAGAAATGCCTTCATTAATCTGGGCATTGCTCCGCGTCGCATTAATGAGCATTAGGTAGATAGGTATAATTACCAAGAGGGTAATAATAAACATAAAAAGATAGATAGCATTTCTGGTAAAGGCACCTCGCAAACGGTAATTTGGTTTCATTTTTCACCCTCCACAGTATGGGCTTGTTTTCCCCGTTCCAGCATAAAAAAGTAAATAGCCAGTGCCAGAATAATGGTTATGATAAATATACCTATCGAGATAGCCGCTCCATAGGCATAATCATTGGCTCCCTGGAATGTAATGTTATAAAAATACACCATCATCGTTCGGATCTTATAATCCGGTGCACCTCGCATATCGGTTAGCAAGAAAGGAATTTCAAAAAGCTGCATTCCCCCGATCATCGAGGTTACCAAAAGATAGAGCATCATAGGCCGCAAAAGAGGCAACGTAATATACCAGGCTCGCTGGGTTTTATTCGCCCCGTCAATCATGGCGGATTCAAAAATAGAAGGATTGATACTGGTAATACCGGCCATTAACATGATAAGGGTATGCCCTGTCCACAACCACCACTGGATATAGGAAACTATACCCCGAGAAACAGGCACGCTTCTAAAGAAATTAAAAGCTTCTTTTATTGTTTCTCCATTTTCTGCCACCCGGGTTGCCCAAAACCCCATCCGGGTTAAAAAAAGATTAATGGGCCCGTTCGGATATCCAAAAAGGCTTCGATAGAGCATTGCCACCGAGGCGGCACTTAAAAGGTTTGGCAAATAAAAAATCGTCCGAAAAAGCCCCTTATACTTAAGACGAAGACTATCATCGGTAAACCACAGGGCAAATAAAAGGGCAATACCAAGCTGTGGAATAAAGTTAAAGGTCCACATGATAAACGTATTCTGAATTGATTCCCAGAAATACTTATCACCTACCAGTTTCTTGAAGTTTGCTAACCCAATTAAAGTAAAATCGGAGCGTAAACCCTTTAAATCACTAAAACCAATTAAAAAAGTATAAACCGTGGGCCACAATTGAAAAGTGGCATAGGTCAATATAAAAGGTAAAACAAAAATATATCCATATTTGTTTAATCGGCGCTCAATACCGGTTGGTTTTCTCACACCCGCCCCCTCTCGTGTTGATACACATACTAAAAAAGGATGCCCGACGCACATCGGGCATCCCATAAACTTTACTAGCTATCGATTCCTAAGGTGTTCTTAACCTGGGCTTTAAAGTCTTCGAGGGCCTTTTCTTTCGTCTTTTCTCCATTTATGTAGGCGGTAACAGCTTCATTAAAGAGCGATTCGATAGCCTGATCGGTACCCTGCATGAGGCTTCCATCAATGGGATCCACCATGCTTGCAAAGGCCGCATAGTGATTCTGCCCACCCAGGAACTCTTCAGAATAGGTGTCTTTAATCGCATTGACCACATTCTTATTGGAGACCATGTCCCCCGTATCCTTTGCCCACTTGGTCAGGAATTCATCGCTCGTTGCAAGGTATTTAATAAATTCCTTTGCCAGGTTGGGGGATTTGGTACCCTTATAAGCCGCAAGCCAGGTACCACCCCAGAAGTACGAAGCGGGACCCTGGATCATTGCCCAGTCACCCTTGGTATCAGGAGCATTGGTCTTTAAGACATAGTGGAGTCCCCAGGTAGGCAGGAAGTAGGAGAAGACCTCAATGAGCTGACCCTTTTCATTCTTCAACTCACCCTTCATACCGGCGAACCATCCTTCTGACCACTGACCAACCCGACCTTCATATCCCTTATCTTTGAGGGTCTTCGCAATATCCATATAGGCCAACATGGCGGGATCAATAACGAGTTTTCCATCTACTACCCACGGCTGTTTGCGGGCGCCCTGGAAGGGTTTAAAGAGGTCACCGATGGAGGAAACTACCACACAGGTACCTTTGGATTTTTGTTTTAAGAGCTCCGCAGTTTCGAGGAACTTGTTAAGGTTGGCAAAATATTCCTGAACCTTGGCGGGATCATCGGTACCAAGATATTTTTTCGCAAGGCTTCGGCGATAGAACAGAGCACCGGGCGTTACCTGCCAGGAAAGTCCGTAGACCTTACCATTATAGGTTCCTACCTTAATGGGGTATTCATACATCTTGGATTTTACTTCTTCTGCCACATCGGTAATATCAAGCAGGAGTCCCGACTCGATGTACTTGCGAACAAAGGCCGCTTCCAGAGCAAATACATCAGGAGCACCCTGACCAGAAGCAAGAACGGGGTCCAATTTGTTGGGGAACTGATCGGTGGGGGTAAGAGAATATTCGGTCTTTACATCGGGATGTGCCGGACCATAGTATTTATCAATCATGTTCTTTACTTCGTCCGTAAAGGACCATACGACGAGCTGTTTGGGCTCCGCCTTGCCGGCCCCCTGTCCTTTCGCACACCCGAGCACGAGGAGCGAAACCGCGACCAAAGCTAAGAGTAGCTTTTTCATGTCATCCTCCTTCACTATACTACCATAATCTCAATACGCAATCGATTGCGTATTGAGATTATGGTAGACCTGTTTCTGAAATTTGTCAAACATTTTTCTGTGATTTTTTGGGGTTGACGGCTTAAATTTTTTTACAGGATTGGCGTTCGATAAATTCCACTGGTAACAGAATACGATGGGGGAGATTTTCTCCATTGATCTTTTTGATAAGCGACTCCGCCGCAGCTTCCCCAATGGCTTTTCGATTTTGCCGGAAAGTCGTAAGGGGCGGATGACTATAGGACGCCCACTCATAATCATCAAAACCTACAAGGGAAAAAGCCTCGGGGATAGAGATCCCATGATCCTGGCAGTATTTCATAACCCCCAGCGCAAGAACATCTCCCCCACAATAAATCGCCGTAAAGGGAACCTGGGCGTGTAAAAAGGACTCCATTGCCCGGTAGCCCCCTGTCACATTCCAGTGGGTGGCATGGATAACCAGGGCAGGATCATAATCAAGCCCCACATCTTTTAAGCCAAGCTTATATCCTTCAAGACGTTCCACCGCCGCGGAGGCATAGTAATCCAGAGGCCCCGAAATATGGGCAATCCGTCGATGCCCAAGATTATAGAGGTAGCGCACCACCTCGCGGGAGGGAGTAACATTATCAGAAGTCACCGTACAGACATTGGGGAAAACAATATTTGCCGAAACAACGGGAATAGAACTGTGAATAACCCGCTTGATTTCAAGATTCTCCGAATTTCCATTAAGAACGAGCACCCCATCTACCCGGCGGTAGCGACAATGTTCAAGATACGAAAGCTGCTGATCTCCCAGATTTTTTGAAATAAACAAGAGTTCGTATCCTTCTTGTTCAATTTTATTTTTAAAAGCGTTCATAATCCCCGAGAATAGAGGATGCTCCACCCCCACCCCCAGGTGATCCTCCTCATAAATCATCCCGATAAGCCAGGTCTTTTTAGTAATAAGGCCCCGGGCAGAAGAATTGGGAGTATATCCTAATTCTTCCGCCAGTTGCCGAACCCTCTTTTTAGTTTCCTCACTAATGTCTGGTTGGTTGTTTAAGGCCTTTGAGACGGTAGGGGGGGATACCCCCAAACGTCTTGCAATGTCATAAATAGTGACCATGCTTACTCAAATTCCTCGTATTTAAAATACCGCACATCTACCCATTGACGCTGGCGCTGGAGATCCTGGCAGGCAAGCCCCACAAAGGCACCGGTAAATCCCAAACCTCCATACTCATCGGACATAATAGAAGCATCAAGAACCGGTCCAAGGGTTTTCCACTCATGACCGTCACTGGACCAATAGAAACGGGTTTCTTTATGGTTAACCGAAACTTTCATATACACAATTCCAGAAGGAATGGCAATATCCCCTGTGGGCATAGAAAACTCCCCATTATCCATACACAAAAGGCCAAGGACAGGGCATTTTTTCTCTTCATCATAACTGACCCTGAGGTAGTACCAGTTCTCCTCATCGTAGCGGTACATAAGGCCCGCCATATGCTGGAAAGAGGTAAAGGATGCTTCCAGGGCCGTTTCGGCTTCGAACACAAAGGACTCTTGCCGCCGGGCACACACACACTGGGTATGCCGGGAAACAGGGGATTCCTTTCCAAACAAACGAAGATAGCCAGGGCGATCCGTAAAAGAATAAAGTACTCCCTCTGCGGGAATCCGGAGACTCATGAAGTCCCGCTTAAAAAGCCGCTGTCCCTCCGGCGTTTCAAAGGTGTACAGAAGCCGCTGGGGAGTCCTCGGTTTTGTCTCCCAGGGAACCTCGAAGGAAAGTTCTGGATAGCGGCTTCCATTGGAAAGATAGGGCCAGTCGTTTTTCCAGATGATGGGAGCGATGGCCGTTTCCCGGCCAAGGACACAGCGTCGGGTCCCCGGCAAAGGGCGTCCCACAAGAAAGGCTAAAAACCACTCTCCCCCAGGAGCCTGGCACAGACTTCCATGCCCCGCCTTCTGAAGGGCAAGATCCGGCTTCCCCCGGGAAGTGCAGAGAGGATTGTCGGGATGGGTTTCATAGGGGCCTGTAATAGAGCGGGAGCGGGCCACACTCACCGCATGGTCATACTCGGTTCCCCCTTCAGCACACACAAGATAGTACCATCCATCTTTTTTATAGAGATGAGGCCCTTCTACAAGCCCTATTTCTGTGCCTTTCCAGATTTTATATACCGGCCCCACCAGTTGCTTCGTCTTGGGGTCCAGTTCCTGAAGGAGGATCCCCGAAAACTGCCGGGTCCCCTGTTCTCGATAATCCCATTCCATGTTTACGAGCCACTTTTTCCCATCATCATCATGGAAAAGAGAGGGATCAAACCCCGAACTGTTAAGATACACCGGCTCTGACCAGGGACCTTCCACCGAGGGAGCCGTAACCAGATAGTTGTGTACATCCTTAAAAGGACCTTGATTCCAGGTTTTTACATCCGTATATATAAGCCAGAAAAGCCCATCGTCCCAGGACAAACAGGGGGCCCAGATGCCACCGGAGGGGGGATTTCCCCACATGTCAAGCTGGCTCTTCCGGGTTAGAGCCCGCCCTACCGGTTCCCAGGAGGAAAGATCCCGGGAACGGCTTATTTCTACCCCGCCAAACCATTCAAAGGTGGAATTGGCAATATAAAACCAGCCATCATGGTACAAAATGGATGGATCCGGATGAAACCCCCTCAATACTGGATTATTGACACTTCCCATAGCTTTCTCCCTTTACTTTGTAATACGAGGGGCATCCTTCTACAAAGGTCTCCTTCCTTTGTTCCGTCGGGCCTTTCTTTTCTATTTTTTTCAAAGCTCCGCCCTTTCCGATCTACTTTTGTAGAAGAGCTCTCCTCTTTCCGTAACGCAATCGATTGCGTTACTTCCATAATACGACGGTTTTCCTAAAAACGCAATCATTTCCCGTACTCCTATGGTGTGGTGCTCACAGATACCTTCCCTCGTGAATTCTCTGCTGCAACGAGGTTAAGAGAAGAAAATTTATTTTAAGACTAGATTTTTATATTTCAAAAAATTACTTAAACCACCCCACTCTCTCCAGCAATATTTTCCAAGATCTTTTTATACCCTAAGATCGGGAGTCTTTTTCTCTTCTATCTTTGACACAACCTCCGCAGGAGTGTCTGAGGAAGTTCCTTTATTCCCTCTATCCCCCACTTCTCGATATGATCCTAAGATAATAGAGATCGGTTCAAGCAGAGGAACATGATCACAGACTATCTTTACTATCACCGTCAGGGGTACCGCCAGCACAAGTCCCGCAAAACCCCACAACCAGCCCCATATGGTAAGGGAACTTACCACAACGAGGGGAGAAAGGCCTAAATTATCTCCCTGGATTTTTGGCTCTAATCCATTACCAATAATGGTATTTACGCCTACCATTACTGCTATGGTTCCGATAACCGGAGCCGGTTCTGGCCAAAATTGGATAAGCGAAAAGACACTCGCCCCCACACTGGCTAGAATGCTCCCAATGGTAGGAATAAAATTTAGAACAAAAGATATGACCCCCCAAAGAAAGGCAAAATCTACCCCGATGAAATACAGACCTATGGCAACGAATACACCCGTTGCAAGGGAAACACAAAACTTTATAAACAGGTAACGACTTACCTGGTTAATAATAGTGGTGGTCATTTTTTTTATTTTCCCCTCTACTTTCCCCATAAAAGCCAGTTCCACTTTATGAAAAAAGTGGGCCGATTCGGCCATAAAAAAAATCACAAAAATCATTACCAATATGAGGTTAGAAAGGAATGAGACCAGGATACTGGAAAGCTTGAGTGCCATATCACCCACCAGGGAGCGAATTCCTAATTGGCTCCAGAGGTTCATCAAAAAACTTTTTTCCGCATCAAAGGGAAGCCCCAACAGCCCCGCGATAGAGGCATATATTTCCAGAAACCGTCTTTCGTATTTGGGATATACCCGGGAAATAGTACTGGCACTTGAAATAAGAATAACACCAAACAAGTAAAACACTCCAGCCACACTAATAATCCCAACGAGTATCGCCACAAGACGGGGAACACGAATTTTCTCAAGGAGTTGGACCAACGGTTCCAAAGCGAAGGAAAGGAGGATTGCTACTACCAGCGGCACAAGAACAGGGGTAGTAACCTTCATCACCGCCCCGCAAAGAATGACAGCTATAAGACTTATCATGAGCGCAATAAAACGCCCTGAATGGAAATTACGATTGTGCTCCCTCATATCTTACCATCCTTACGTGTAAGAGAGTATCTCATAGGTGGCAGATATTTTCCTAGAGCAAGAGAAACAATTCATTGTTAAGATATGATTAAAGGGTCCTTTCAGGGGTACTTCAATTTTTCTGATTCGATGTGCTATACCACCTATCATACCTTGACCGCGATTGGCGCCACCGATATGGTAACTCCATCATGGAACTTATACCGTTGTCCAACCCTTTCGGGGGTCCCGTGTACTATCTACGAGAAACTTCTAGCACCCAGGACGAGGCCCGTCGGCTCGTTGCAGCAGGAACCCCTAACGGGACAGTGGTGCTCACCGATTATCAGTCTGCCGGCAGGGGACGAGGGCAGGGCCGTTCCTGGCAAGCCCCCCCCGGAGAAAATCTCCTCTGTACGATTATTCTTCAGTATCAGAGCCTTACCGATTTTCCTCCCGCCGCTAGCATCCGGGTCGGCCTCGCAGTAGCCCGGGCAATCGAACCATACGTATCCATCCCGGTGTACATTAAGTGGCCCAATGATGTCATACTACAGGATAAAAAGGTCTGTGGGATTCTCTGTGAAGGGGCGGGAACCGCTCTTTTAATTGGCATTGGCCTTAACATCCATCAGCGCGACTTTCCCCCAGAACTGGCATCCCGGGCCACGAGTCTTGCTATCATCCAGGACATGCAGACGGGAACCTCAGCCACTCCCTTAGCCCTTGACCGAAACAGCATTCTTTCCCGCATTCTGGAAGCACTAAAAGAGGTGCTGTCTCCCGAGGCATCCTGGCAACGAGAAGTAGAACGGCGCCTCTATAAACGGGGAGAGATAGTCAGCTTTGTCCCTGGCCTTCCCGATACGGGCCCTGCCGTGGAAGGAATCCTGGAAGGGGTGAGCCCCGACGGGGCACTCCTGCTCCGTTCTTTCGATGGGATACCCCAGAGTTTTGTAAGTGGAGAAATACGATTTTCATCTGCCCTCTTGTGAAGCCGCCGTCTTTAGGGGTACACTAGGTTCCATGCTGGACTATAAATTCATCAAAGATAACCTGGATGCGGTTAAGCAGAATATTATCAATCGAAACATGAAGGCCGACGCGGATCGGGTGGTCGCCCTTTACGATCGTCGCACTAACCTGGTAACGGAACTTCAGAATTTGCAACAAAAACGGAACGCCAATGCTCAGGCAATGAAGGGGAAACTCAGCCCTGAGGAACGGCAGACCCTCATCGAGGAAGGGAAAAAATTAAAAGATGCCATTGCCGCCATGGAAGCGGAACTTCAAAAAACAGAAGAGGAACTGGAAACCGAAGCACGCCGGATTCCCAACATGGCCCATCCGGCGGCTCCCATCGGGAAAGAAGATAAGGATAACCTGGAAATAAAACGGGTTGGCGAGCCTACTCGCTTCGATTTTCCCCCGAAGGATCACGTACAGCTTGGCCAGGAACTTGATATCATCGATTTTGATACGGCCACGAAAGTGTCAGGTACCAAATTCTATTATTTAAAGAATGAGGGGGTATTTCTTGAACTGGGGCTTATTCGGTATGCCCTGGATATCCTGCAACAAAAAGGTTTTACTCCCTTCATTACCCCCGATATTGCGAAAGAAGAAATTCTTGAAGGTATAGGGTTTAACCCCCGGGGCTCTGAATCCAACGTATACACCCTGGAAGGAGAAGGAACCTGCCTCGTAGGAACCGCCGAAATTACCCTGGGGGGCTACTATTCGGGGACCATTCTCCCAAAAGAACAGCTTCCCCTGCGCATGGCAGGGCTTTCCCACTGCTTTCGGCGGGAAGCAGGAGCGGCGGGGCAATTTTCCAAGGGGTTGTATCGGGTCCATCAATTTACCAAGGTGGAAATGTTCATTTACTGCCTTCCGGAAGAGTCGGATCGGATGCACGAAGAACTGCGAAGCATAGAAGAAGAAATCTTCGCGGGCCTCGAAATACCCTTCCGGGTGGTAGATACCTGTACCGGAGACCTCGGAGCACCGGCCTACCGCAAATGGGACCTGGAAGCCTGGATGCCTGGCCGTAATGGTGGCGAATGGGGAGAGATTACCTCTACCTCTAACTGTACCGATTACCAGGCCCGGCGGCTCAACATTAAATACAAGGATGACGATGGCAAGAACAAGTATGTCCATATGCTCAACGGAACCGCCATTGCCATAAGCCGGGCCATCATCGCAATCCTCGAAAATTTCCAGGAGGCCGACGGTTCAGTTCGTATTCCGAGACGGCTCGTCCCGTATTGTGGCTTTGACCGGATCACTAAGAAATAAATACCCTCTGTAAAGGTAAAGGAGCCTTCCATGCACCTGGTCTGTCTTGATTTAGAAGGGGTCCTCGTTCCCGAAATATGGATAGCCTTCTCGGAAGCCACCGGCATCCCCGAATTACGTCGAACCACCCGGGATGAGCCGGACTACGATAAACTGATGCGCTTTCGCCTTTCCTTATTGAAAGAACGGGGCCTACGGCTTCAGGACATCCAGCGGGTGATTGGCACCATGGATCCCCTGCCGGGGGCCATTGAATTTGTCCAGGCCCTGCGGGAACAGACCCAGCTTATCATCCTTTCCGATACCTTTGAAGAATTTGCCCGGCCCCTCATGGCAAAACTAGGCTACCCTACGTTATTCTGCAATAGCCTCGTGGTGGCCCCCGACGGAACCGTTACCGATTACCGGCTCCGCCAGCAGAACGGCAAACGAGAGGCCGTTCGGGCGCTGAAAAGCATTAACATGCAGGTCTTCGCCGCCGGTGACTCGTACAATGATTTAGCCATGATCCGCGAAGCCCACCGGGGCTGCCTCTTCCGGGCCCCCGAGGCTATCCGCACCAGTTGCGAAGACCTTCCCTGCGTGGATAGCCATTCGGACCTTTTGAAAGAAATAGAACGGTTTCTTGCTACCGAATGGATATGATCCAGGCGTTGCTCAGTAGGTAATTATCACCGCGAGCAGCTTGAGGGGGACAGCCCCGGTGTTTTTTATGCTGTGACTTGCCCCGTCGCCGGTAATCACCACGTCACCCGCATGGACCGTCTGGGGGACACCATTATCGATAACGGTCCCCTCCCCTTCCAGGATGATATAGTACTCTGTTTCCGCATCGTGTCGATGTTCCCCGATAGAGGCTCCTGGAGGGATAGTTACTTCCGAGAGGAGCCGGGCATTCTTCATGGTACTTCCTTCGACTAAGTGCAACAGGCTTACCGTTCCCTCTCCATCCCGCATCCGCTCTTTGAGTTCTAAGCGCATCTCGTCTCGACGCCGTATCATGATTCATACCTCCCCTGTAGGGTATACCCTTTGTTTTTGGGTTTTAGTCGCTGGAATTGCCTGGGCAATCCCTCTTAGGAGGCGGCAGGGCCCCTCCCGATATATAGGGCTTTCTTGCAATTATCCAGCGGGATTACTATACTACAGCATCATGTCCGATAAAAGTACCTTTTCATTTGCAAAACCCATTGGACTCGCCATTGTCATTGGGCTCTGTGTTAACCTGGGCATTGCCTTCTTCATGGATGCCGATACGATTTATGAAACCCTTAGAAAAATAAACATTGTGGTGATTTTAGTGCCCTTTGTTTCCTATTTCCTTATCTATTTTATCGATTCATTGCGGCTGTATGTGGTGCTCCGCCAATTTGGCGATCGCCTTACCTTCGGGGAATGTTTTTACAACAGTGTGATTAGTATTCTCTTTTCCAACATCACCCCCTTTGCTTCTGGGGGACAGCCCTTCCAGATCATGCACCTTACCAGTATTGGTATCGATAGTAGTCGGGCCACCAATGTAGTATTGTCCCGCTACGTGGAGTTTCTTTTTACCTGCTTCGGAATATTTCTTTTGAGTATACCTACTGCCCTCGGACTCATTAATTCCATGCACATTGGCCGGGAACCCCTCTTTATAGGTTTTGGAGTAACCATCTTTTCCAGTTTCTTTATTCTCTTCTCTTTGATTCGACCGGACATGTTGAGCCAGGTCATTATCCGTCTGGAACACACCCGTTTTGGACGGTTGATTGGGAAACTGAGCCGGAAAGATAACTGGGGAGAACTTCTTTCCCAATGGACCAAGACCCTCAGAACCGAAGTGGCCTTTCTCTGGTCAGAAAAACTGTTGGTAATGCTCTTAGATATTTTTCTTGGCTTTCTGAACCTAGCCCTCCAGGCCTTTTCTCTTGCCTATGTGCTTCATCGGATTACCCCTATTCACACATCCTATGTGCATATTATGATTACCTTCGTAATCATTAATCTCGTGGTATACTATGTTCCCACCCCAGGAGCCAGTGGAAGTATCGAAGGCTCTTATGTGTGGGTTTTTTCAGGGATGAATAATAACCCTGCGGCAACCACCGTGGCTATCCTGATATGGCGTTTTGCCACATACTATCTCCACGTATTCTTCGGGCTTCTTTTTTTCCTATTGTATCGAAAAAGATCTGGGGGACGCATCAACAAAGAAAAAGCACTTCCCCTTTTTTGAAAACATAATGAGGTGCCTATGATGAACCCTTTAAAGATTGCGATGCTTTCTTCGTACTACTTTCCTCATAAGGGGGGAACCGAACGGTATGTGCATGATCTCTCCCACGCCCTTGCAAAACGGGGCCACGAGGTCACCATATTTTCCCATTACCCAGGCCCTGCTGGGAAATATGAAACTGAACCGGTACGGGTAGTACGGGTTCCCTCCCTCTGGGGACCCTTCTATAGCCCCTACCTCGCATGGCTTCCTGAATCCCAACTCCGTCGACAGGATATCATGCATTCCCATGCTCCGCCCTTTTATTTTACCAATCAGGTCTCCCGAATCAAAAAAATTCCCCACGTTCTCACCTATCATTGTGATATCGAGATTCCTGAACAACTTGGGGTTTTTAAACTCCCCGGCAAATCAAAATATCTATTAGACACCTATTTTCGGAAAACCACCGAAATTCACCTGAAAAAGGTAGACCAAATCGTGGCGACGACCCACTCATACGCAGAAACCTCTCCCCTCCTGCGGAACTATCCGTATCGGGTAATCCCCCTGGGTATCCATGGGGAACGATTTCGCAAGGCCCTGGAACAGCCGGAGATCCAGAAAATTCAGAGGAATGAACGGGAAATCCTATATGTGGGGCGTCTTGTGGCATCTAAGGGCCTGGTGTTCCTTATTGAGGCGGCAAAACTACTGCGGGATGCGGGCGAATCCTTTACGCTCACGATTGTAGGCACCGGGGAGGATCTTCTCAGTTTAAAATTGCTGGTCCACACCTACGATCTTGAAAAGCAGGTTTATTTTGCCGGTAAGGTCGAAGATAACGAGCTGTTACACTATTATAAACGAGCGGCAGTGCTGGTACTTCCCTCCTTTGTGCGACTCGAGGCCTTTGGGATCGTGCAATTGGAAGCCCTTGCGATGGGGACCCCCGTCATCGTTTCCGATATTCCCGGGGTAAACGAAGTGGTCCGAAAGAGTCAGGGTGGCTACCTGGTACCCCCACGGGATCCCCCGGCGTTGGCAGATCAATTAGCCCAGGCTCTTCGCAATCCCCGGGAATTACGGTACCGGGCAGAACAGGGGCAGGCCTATGTGTTTTCTCATTATGATTGGAACACCATAGCCGGCCAGTTTGAAGAACTCTACTACGAAACATTACAGCGAAAAGGAAAATCTCTATGAATACGCAGGCCTACGAAAAACGGCGAAATTATGTGTATGACTGGATGGCCCGGGAAGGGATTGCCCTCGTGATGTTTGAAGATACCGAAGGGCGGCGAGATCCTTCAATTCGATATCTTACCGGTCAGCCAGGGGATGCGCTGCTTTTCTTATCGGTAGATCGGGAGGCTGTGCTGGTACCCTGGGATATCAACATGGCTTCTTCGTATGCCCAGGCCGATAAAATCATTCCGTATACCGAATTTGAACGCCACCCCCTCCGGGCTATTAAAGCCATAACCAGCGGGCTCCAGATTCCCTACGGATCCCGCATCGAGATCCCGCCGGTAACAGCCTATCCGCAATTCTTGCGGTTTATCGAGGCTCTTCAGGATTATGACGTGGTTTGCCGGGAGGGAGGAGCCGCTGAGGAGGTGCAACACCTGCGGGCCATAAAGGATGAAGAGGAAATTGCCCTGTATCGAGAAGCGGCCCGGATTACAAACCACCTCATCGATCTACTGGAAACCAAATTGAAAGAAGGCTCCCTGAGGACCGAAATCGAGGTGGCCCTTTTTATAGAAGCGGAAGCCCGCCGGGCCGGTTGTGAAGGCACCGGCTTTGAAACCCTGGCCGCAGGGCCCCGACGAAGTTGGGGAATTCACGCCTTTCCTACCTTTACTGCCGAGGCTTTTGCCGAACCGGGACTTTCCATTCTGGACTTTGGCCTATCCTACCAAGGCTACACCACCGACGTAACCCTAACCATCGCCCGGGAGCCCCTTTCTCCCTCTCAAAAACGAATGCTCTCCCTCGTAGAAAAGGCCTATAATCTCGCCCTTTCCCTCATAAAGCCGGGGGTAGAAAGCCGCCTTGTGGCCCTGGCGGTGGACAACTTCTTCGAAAAGAACAAAAAGCTCATGCCCCATGCGTTGGGCCATGGTATCGGCCTGGAAGCCCATGAGGGCCCCGCGCTTCGCAGCCGGGCCGATAACGAGTGGGTCCTTCACCCCGGCATGATCTTCACCATTGAGCCGGGACTGTACGACCCTAAACAGGGGGGCTGCCGTCTTGAAAACGATATTCTCCTTACCGAACAGGGTCCCGAAGTACTCACTACCGCCCGCATCATCTACCTATAAGGATAATCCAGGATGGCCGGTAAGGTATCGGTATCTGCGGCAAGGCGTTCCATGCCTTTGAGGTTTACGACGATGCGGAAGGACGAAGGAGCGTTACCAGGGGCTCTGCCCCTTTATCTACCTCGATAACAAGGGTTTGTTCCTTTCCCGTTTCGTCGCCGTACACAATGCGAAGATAGGGGGGAGCACTCGAAAAAAGACGGGCCCACCAGGATTGGGGGCGATAATACTCCACTGAGAGGATATTCTTTCGCTCCAGGGTAAACACAATTTCCTGGCTCGAGGGGTTTTTTGTGCCTGAGGCTCGGTTAAGGAAATCCAGCCAGCTTTCCTGGGGAAAATGATGGAAGTGGAGTTTTCCTTTTGTTACCATGAGGAGCCCCCACAGGGGACCCCGAAGGGGGACTTGCCCTTCGAACCATCCCTGTACATAACAGCCCAGGCTATGGGCCAAAATTGGTTCTCCTAACGACCGAGCATAGTTTTGCCAAAATGCGTCTATTTCTGCCTGGTTCATAGGATTATTGTACGGTACGGCTTGCGATTACGTCTATCCCCAGGTTTCGCCAATTGCGCAGGAGCACCTGGCCCCGGCATACCGGCGGGGTCACCGAAAGGGCGTAGATATCCTTAAGGAGTTCGGGGATATGTTCCCGCGGACAGGGCGCTGTCGTCCGTACAGGAAGCCGCTGGGGCATGCAAAGCCCCGGCCGCATCCCCTTTTCCAGGAGCAAACGAGACAGAGGGGGCAAGTTCTCTTTCCGTACCGCGGGCTTTTCCCCTGAAACATCCTGGGACCTTCGTTCTAGACGGCACGTGGCGGTTACTAGACGTTTAGGCATTGTAAGTTCTTCCTGAGCATAGAGAGCCCCCCGGGGACAGCGATTCCCTGATACAAGAAGGCGCCCCTCCGCATCCTCTTGAATCACCAGGTGACATCCCTGGGGACAGACAATGCAGGTAAACTCTTTCATAGATATCTCCTCCCTTGGGGAACAGTAACTTCATATCTCGCGTTGTTTCCTATTTTATTGACGGTTTTCATGGTACCCCACAAAAGGAAGCGGCTTACTACCGCGAGAACCGGTTTGCCACCTCCCCATTTATTGATGTGGAAGGAGGGCAAGTTCCACCACCGAATCCTCCCGGACCCCCTCCAACTCTTTTTTCCCCAGCGAAAGGGTAATCATCTCCGAAGGTTGCACATGACTCTTCTGAATCCGCTTGATGACCCGATTATCCAGGCGAACCTCCAGATCCGTTTCGTTGGCCACTATCATCGAACGAAGATAGAGGGGATTGTCCTCTTCCACATTCAATTTATTCGGCGTTACCGAACGAACATTCGCCCCGGCCCGGCAGGGAACTTGCCGCAGCACCATCTTTCCTGCTAGCCACTGGGTTACCTGCTTTCCACAGAAAGATGCTTCTTCGGTGACCCAGTCCACAAGGTCATGTACGTGGAGTACATTACCACAGGCAAAGATGCCGGGCAAATTGGTCATCAAGCGGGAATCCACCACAGGACCTCCCGTGGAAGGATGGAGTTCTACTCCCGCCGTGCGAGAAAGCTCATTTTCTGGCACAAGGCCCACCGAGAGCAGTACCGTATCGCAGGAAAGACGAAAGGCCTTTTCCCGTATCAGAACCCCCCGTTCCATGGGGGTAACTTCCACTCCTTCCACCCTATGGTTCCCAAAAATGTTAGTTACCTGAGAAGAAAGGTAGAGAGGAATGCCAAAGTCATCAAGGCACTGGACGATATTCCGGGTAAGGCCCGAGGGATAGGGCATGATTTCAACCACCGCCTGGACAGTACAGCCGATCCAGCTCATGCGACGGGCCATGATAAGCCCGATATCCCCAGAACCGATGATAACGATGTTTCGGCCCGGAATGTAGCCTTCGATGTTTACAAGCCGCTGGGCCAGGCCGGCGGTGTAAATCCCCGCGGGGCGAGAGCCCGGAATCCGAATATTGCCCCGGTTCCGTTCCCGGCATCCCATGGCAAGAACCACCGCCCGGGTAAGAATCCGAAACACCCCGACCTCGGGGGACACACAGAAGAGTTCCCAGCGAGGAAATGGAGATGTGGAAACACCCTTTTCCTGTTCCCGTCCCAGATCCCCTCCTCCGTTGGTTGCGGTCCAGGGTACCAGTTTGGTGACGGTGGTTCCAAGGTACACTGCAATCGAGGACTGCAGGACCGCTTCTATAAAACGCTCGGCAAATTCGGGGCCCGTAAGTTCCTCTTTAAACACCTTAAGCCCAAAACCAGCATGGATGCATTGCATTAGAATACCACCGAGAAAATCTTCCCGTTCTACGATAGCCACCCCATGGCCACCCCGTTCTATCTCCAGGGCAGCGGCCATACCGGCGGCACCACCTCCGATAACTACCGCATCATAATACAGGTCTTTCATAGGGCCCCCCGGAGTATCTGGCTTGTTTCCCCATGCTTCGTAATTTCTTCGTAGCTCATGCCGGTCTCTCGCATAAGGATCTTGATGATCTTATACGTACAAAAGGCTCCCTGACAGCGCCCCATCTGGGCTCGGGTAAAGTACTTTATGCCATCCAGGGTGGTATGCCCCTGGCGGATAGCCTCCACAATTTCCGCTTCTGTTACCGTTTCGCATCGACACACCAGGTGTCCCCAGGCGGGATCATTCTGTACCAAATCGTCCCATTCATAGGGAGAAAGGTTCCGGGCCTGAGGACGAGGGGGCAAACAGGGATTCCAATCAGGTTTCTCCGTCAATTCAAGACCCGCCGCTTTCAGGAGATCCTTCACATACTCCCCAATGGCAGGAGAAGCGGTAAGTCCCGGCGATTGAATCCCCGCCACATGAATAAGGGAGGGAACCTTAGTGGAGGGCTCGATGTAAAAATCTTCTCCCAGCACAGGCCGGAGCCCCGCAAAGGTGGTAATCACATCGTTCCGGTTAAGTCCTGGCACAAGGCGTTTTCCAGCTTCAAGAATAATATCCAGGTGCTCGGCGGTAGTGGCCACGTCTTCTTTTGACAATGCCGGATCGGCGGTAGGCCCCACGAGGACCGTTCCCTCCACCGTGGGAATAACGAGCATTCCCTTGGAAAGAGCACTCGGCACAGGGAATACCACCCGTTCTGGCCGCACCGGCGTGAGTCGATCCAAAAGGAAATATTCCCCCTTTCGGGGGGTGATAATGTATTCTTCGGCCCCAAAAAGGCGAGAAACCTCGTCAGCGTAGAGTCCTGCGGCATTCACCACAAAACGGGCCGACAGGGACCCTCCTTCTTGATTAACAAGGCGCCACTCCTTTTTCTCCGTATTCCAGTGAGCATCAACAACCTTCCAGTTTGTATACAGATGGACCCCATTGGTAAGGGCCGATTCCACCAGGGCAAACACGAAGCGATAGGGCTCGATAATGCCCCCCGCAGGGGCGTAGAGCCCACCCACCACTTCCGGCGAAAGCTGAGGTTCCAGGGAAAGAAGCCGTTCCCGGGAGCAAAGCTCAAGCCCCAGGGCCCCGTTTTCTCTCCCCTGCCAGTAGAGGTGTTCCACCGCCTTCATCTCGTCTTCATGGAGAGCCGCCACGATAATTCCACACCGCTTAAAAGGGAAGCCCAGTTCTTGATGAAGCCGATCAAACATCCAGTTGCCTTGAATTTCGAGACGACTTTTCAGGTATTTCTTAGGGTGATGGAAGCCCCCATGGATAATACCCGAATTGGCTTTACTAGTCCCGAAGGACACATCTGCAGCCTTTTCCACCACCGCCACCCGCAGACGATAGGCCGATAAACGACGAGCAATGTTAGCCCCCGAAACCCCGCATCCGATGATTACCACATCATAGGAAGGCGTCCCCTGTGCGGAGGGATTCAGGCAAGGAGAAGGCGTTTTTACCATACGGTCCACCCCATTATTCTCTACATAAAAAGAAGTATTGGGCCCCAAGGGATTTCCCAATATTTTCCCTAAAAGACCTTTGCCTATGAACCCTTTTAGTATACCACGAAAACACCAGAACCTTGTAAAATTTAAACGGCCGAGCGGCTTCTGAGCTACTGGCTTTTTCCCGGGGGGAGGCTCAGGGGGGGCATATCGGTTTACAGAACAAGCTCCCTATTCTCCAGGCTTTGTCACACCCACCCTCTGTATGGTACAATGGGCCCATGGCATCCTTTAATCCTTCCCTTCCCTGGCATATTGTGACTCCCCCGGTACCGGAAGGGAGCCTCCAGCGGGCCTTGGAAATTCTCTCCCAGGCCCTGACATCTCCTTCCGCGGGCTTTCCTGTCTCAGACGCAAAAAAGTACCGCCATCAGACACATCCCCTTGTCTATGGGCCTGCGGACATACCCCCCGCAGGCGGCCTTATCCTTCTTGATTGGAACAACGACTCAGAGGATGAACGGCATGGATTTTCCTGGCGAATAGGAAAAGAGCGAATAGAAATTCACGGGACCTCGCCGGTCGGACTGAGTCGGGGGATTTACCACTTTCTCAGGAGTCAGGGGTATCATCTTGATCGCCCCGGATCGGGTGGGAACCTCAGACTGTATCGAAAAAGTAGTGGTTCAGGGCTTTCTTCGTATCATGAAGGGGGCACCACTGACCCCCGGCAGAAAAAACGACTCTTTCTGGGGAATGTGGAGTACGACCGGGAAGGCCTTGAATGGATTGCCTGGGCCGCATGGGAAGGTTTTGAAAGCCTCATCATCTACCCCGAAGAGGAACTATTTTCCCTTGAAACGGTGGGGGAACAGTTTTCGGGCCGGCGGAAAAAACTGCTCGAAGCGGCCAGTTTTTATGGGATTACCATAGAAGAAGGGGGATACTGCCTTTCCCGCCTGGTTCCCCGTCGGCTCTTTCGGACCAACAAGGAACTATTCCGCATGGAAAGCGGCAAACGGGTACGGGAGCGCAATTTCTGTCCTACCAACCCGGAGACCCTGGCGATCCTTGCCCGGGAAGGACGGCGCTTTTTTCAACTCAGACCAGAAACCCGGGTATTCCATCTCTGGCCCGACCAGGGAGAGGGTCACCAGTGGTGTGCCTGTCCCACCTGCCGGGCCTTTTCTCCCCTGGAACAGGAACTTATCGCTATTAACGCCCTGGCCGACGTGCTCCAGGAAGTCCATCCAGGGGCTTTTCTTTCGTATCTGCATCCAGAGGGAGAAGAAACACCCCTTTCGATTCGGTCGAATGTCTTCGCCCTCCCCCTCCCCGGTGATGGGCCCCACAAAGAGCGGGATGGATGGGAAATTGCAGTCCGCCCTTCCGAAGAAGCCCCTACCCTTCCGCCAAAATAAAAAAGCCCCTGTTCCCCTATTTCAGGGGAAAAAAGAGCAAGCCCCGCTGGTTTACACCGCTTCCCAGGTACCGCTCCGGGCCGAACGGGCCAGGGCATCCAGCACCGCCATGTTCTCAATCGCATCGATTGGGGGGGTGGGAACCTCGATTTTTTCTATGAGTGCCCGGGCGAAGGCGTCAAATTCCAGGAGATATTGATCGGCCACTTCTGTTTCTATCACCCGTCGGCCCACATCGGTGGCCACAAAAATGCGGCCGGGCACATCCCCATACATATTAAAGGGCACCTCGATACTCATGCTGCCCCCCGTCCCGTAAATATCAACCTTCTGCATCGAGAAGAGCTGGGTTCCTACCGTGAACGTCGATCGGCGGCCTTCTCCAAAATCAAGGATTCCTGAGACAAGGATATCGGTCTTAAAATCCGGATCTTCAAGGAGTTGGGCTACCACCCGTATGGGCTGGGCTCCCATGAGGAAACGGGCAGAGGAAACGGCATAACACCCTATATCCAACAGGGCCCCGCCCCCATATTCGGCAATATTCCGAATATTGCGAGGGTCCCGATTGTTATAGCAGAACATGGTATGCATCGTTTGCACCTGCCCCACCTCTCCCGCCTGAACCAATTCCCGGGCCCGCTGCCACTGGGGATGGAAGCGATACATGAAGGCCTCCATAAGGGGAATCCCTTTCTTGGTACAATAGTCCACCACTTCCCGGGCCTCCAGGGCATTCAAGGTAAGGGGTTTTTCGCACAGAACAGGTTTACCCGCATCGGCGGCCTTCTTGATATATTCCAGATGCATATGATTAGGCAGGGGAATATACACAAAATCGATGTCCTTGTCCGCGAGAAGCGCCTCATAGGACCCATAGGCCTTTGCAAAGCCCCAGCGCTTGGCATATTCCTGCGCCTTTGAGAGGTCCCGGGAGGCAACCCCGTAGGGTTCAATGAGCAGGGACTCCCGCAAAGGCACAGCTACCCGTTTTGCGTAGTGGGCCGAACAACCAAGTACACCCATCCGTAATCGCGTCATACACACCTCCTGTGTAGTATCTTCTAGTATAGCCTATCATGGCCTTCTTTGTACGATATTGACTTTGTGCTGACCGATGGTTATTTTATAACTATAGTTAGTTTTTTATACCAAAGGTTATATGATAAACAGCAATCTAACCAACATAAAATAAAGATTATGAAAAAGAATAAAAATTAAAAAAGTTCCGTTCCCCATGAGATAACGGGGAACAAACCTAACCGTCAGGGGGAAACAGTGGGAATCGTAGAACGAAAGCAACGAGAAAAGGATGAACGACGACGGCTCATCTTTGAAAAAACCAAGGAACTTATCCTCGAACGGGGTCTCAGTGGTTTTAGTATGCAGGATGTGGCGGATGCCACAGAGCTTTCAAAGGCTACTCTGTACCTGTACTTTCAAAACAAAGAGGCGATCCTAAAAGAAATCCTGGAAGATGCGGTAAACCGTTTCGAAGACTATGTACGCAGCCGCATTACCCCTACCATGACGGGAATCGAAGCCCTCCACACCCTCTGGAGGTCTTATATAGAAATTTTTGGGAAATTCCAGGAAGTGTTCATCTTTACGGGCATTAAAAGTCTTATCGATCCGGTCTTCCCTTTCTTCTTTCACGACCAGGAAACAGATACGAATGAGTTTCCCCATTACCGGTTGTGTGCCCTGCTGACGGCCATCCTGGAACGGGGGTACCAGGATGGGACCCTCCAGAAAACCGTGGAACCCGAGCGGATTGCGAAGAGCGTCTTTCTTATTGGTTCATCCCTGATTGAATACGTAGCCCGGCTTCCCCGCATAAAACGGGACAATAAACTGATCATTCAAGAAATGAAAACCATTTTTGAGCTTATTCTCCGGGGCCTTGCGGCACCCAATACGGATCCGCAGGTCCTTTCATTAGAAACATCCGTGGTGGAACAGCTTGCGTAACAAGAGGAGTGTCTTATGAAACGATTGTTTAAACATCCCTGGCTTATCGTGACCGTGATAGGGTGTATCACGGTGTTCTTTGCCCTCCAGCTTCCCCGGGCTCAGCTGGATAATAACAACTTCCGCTTTGTACCGGAAAAAGACCCGGAGCGGCTCCTTTCTAAAAAGATTGATGATACCTTCGGAAGTCAGGTTTTTATCCTTGTTGGGTTAGAACGAAAATATGACTCGGTGCTGGAAAAGGAATTCCTTGCCACCCTGAGGACCTACATTGATCAGGTAGAACAGCTTCCCAAGGTTGATTCGGTCCAGTCCCTGATGTCCACCGATTATATCACCGGGACCGCCGATACCATTAAGGTAGAACCCTTAGTACCCAAAGATTTTACGGGAACGCCCGCAGAAGTTCAGGCCCTTAAGGAACGGCTCTTAAGCTGGGATCTTTATTCTCGCTCCCTCGTTTCAGAGGATTTTCGGTCCACGGAGGTGCTCATCACCCTTAAGGTAACCGCCGAAGATGCGGGCTCTCAGGAGATTATCGACACCTACAACCGAATTAAAAAGCTTGCCCACGAGGCAGGATTCAAAGACACGAATATCTATTTTGCGGGCATTCCCGTCCTGAGTGTGGAAATAAACAATGCGGTCCACAAGGACCTTATCACCCTGATACCCCTGGTAGTTATCGTTGTAATCACGGTCCTGTTCCTTTCCTTCCGTCGATTGGGCGGGGTGCTGCTTCCCTTACTCACCGTTCTTATCTCCACCATATGGGCCATGGGGGCCATGCCCCTTTTACACATCAAGCTTTCTATTCTTTCGACGGTCCTGCCCGTTATCCTCGTGGCCGTAGGGAGTGCCTACGGGATCCACATTGTGAATCACTACTACGACGAGATTGATAAAAAAGGCCCCTTTACCAGAGAAACCTATCGGGAAGCCATCTATAATCTCCTGCGGCGGGTGGGAAGACCGGTGCTCCTGGCGGCCCTTACGACCTTTGCGGGTTTTGTCTCCTTCTGTTTTACCCCCGTGGTTCCCATCTTTGAATTTGGGATTTTTTCAAGCTTTGGGGTTCTGGTTGCCCTCGGCGTTTCGGTTACCCTCATTCCGGCCCTCTATTTAATCCGCGGGCCCGAGGGGGGATATCAGGCCGAAGCGCCCCGTTCCACCTCTAAAGAAGAGCTCTCAAGCGAGACTTCTTCGAGTCTCAGTGAAACTCAAAAGGCCTCGGGGGCTTCGTCCAAAGAGCGGAACAACCAATCAGAGGATCGCTTTAGCACTATCGTAGCAAACCTGTTCCTTGCCATCACCAGAAAAAAGAAAACCGTCTTAGGTCTGGCCACCCTTATTGTGGTATTTTCCCTTATAAGCCTTCGTTCCCTTATTGTGGATAATGTTCTGGTGGAATATTTCCGAGCTACCACTGATGTGGTCCGTTCTGACGTATTTATCCGGGAGCACTTTGGCGGATCCAAGGTGGTCAGTGTGGTGGTTTCTTCTCCCACCCCGGGGCGGGTACTCCACCCGGATGTACTGGTTCCCCTGGATGGGCTTTCCCGCTATGTATCTGAGTCAGTTCCAGAAGTAGGTAAAGTGATGGGCTTTCCGGACCTGGTAAAGCGGATTAACCAGGTATTCCATGCGGAAACAACCCTAGAAGAGATGTCTCCGTGGGCTGTCTCCTCCGGTGGAGTGGCGACCTTGACTCAAAGTGCTGGAGCTATGCCGGAGAATGCCGGCGAACCGGCCTTCGGTTTTGCTGTTTCTGAGGAACCGGCTTTTGGGTTTGGCTTTGAAACAACGCCAGAAAAAAGCTCTCCCTCTTCAGGAACAGGCGAAACAAATGCAAAGTCCAGAGCCCCCCTTTCAGCCACGCAGGGAACTGCCGCTCCTGAAAAAACCAGTTCTGCCGACGGTCGCAACACCGCCAACGGTTCTTCTATACCGCAGGATGTTGCCGCCCTCCTGAGCCGGGCCCGGGCAGGGAGCCGGGGCTCTCTTAAGACAGCGGATGACCTTATTAAAGCGGTATATCGGGAGCTTAACTATCAGGGGTATGGGTACTACGAAATTCCCCAGGATCCGGCGCGGTATGGGAAAACCAGCCAGGACGAACTCCAGGGACTTGTTGCCAACTACCTGGTACTCCTTTCTGGGGACATCAGTTCCTATGCCAACGACCCCCTGGAGCCTACCGCCGTTCGACTGAATATCCTCTTACGAACGGTGGGACAAATCGATACGAATCGGGCCATCAGGGCCATCAAAGAATATTGCCACGACCGGTTCCCCACGGATGTAACCATCGAAGTAGGGGGTACCGCCCTTATCGAAGGATCCCTGAATAACCTAGTGGTTCAGTCCCAGTTAGTTTCCATCGCCGTGTCATTACTTCTGGTATTTGGAATTCTTACGTTTTACTATCGATCGGCCATTGCGGGACTTATTGGCCTTGTGCCCTTAAGCATCTCGAGCCTCATCAACTTTGCTTTCATGAGTTTTTTTGGTATTAAACTCAACATAGCCACCGCCCTGGTGGCCAGCGTCAGCGTGGGAATCGGTATCGATTACACGATTCACTACCTCGCGGCGTATCACCACGAATGGCTCCGCCACGGAGGGGATCCAGACTTTCTCCGCCGGACCTTCCTTTCTTCCGGCAAGGCCATCATTTTTAACGCCGCATCGGTAGGGGCCGGTTTTGCGGTCCTCATACTCTCTCAATTTAATATTCTGGCAGACCTGGGACTCCTGTATGCCCTTACCATGGCCACCAGTGCCTTTGCGGCCCTTACGGTGCTGCCAGTACTCTTGCAAATCTTTAAACCCGCCTTTATAACCCGCCCACTGCGGTGGGATGAAGAATAGTGGAGGTACCTATGAATACAGGTATGTTGAAAAGGCTGAGCCTTTTGGGCAGTCTTGGCTTGTTCTGGGCAGCTTTTATAAGTGCGCAGACAAGTAATCTTACGGCAACGCAGATCATCGAAAAATCCCGGAATCGGATCCAGCGAGAAACCGTTTCCACCCGGGCCCGGATGGTGATTACCGCCAAAGACGGCAGTACCACCGAACGCCTCGTGGATCAGTACTCCAGTTATACCGGCGGTCGCAGCAGAACGGTGGTTATCTTTCAGAAACCGGCCAGCGTAGCGGGAACCCGCTTTCTTACCATCGAAAATCCCGGAAAAGAAGAGGATCGCTGGATTTTCCTTCCTTCCTTAGGAAAGGTCCGCCGTATCGCCGGGAGTGAAGGTTCAGGCAGCTTTGTAGGCACCGATTTTTCCTACGATGATATTTCCTCGGCGGACCGAAAAGCCGATAAGGATACCCACCAACTCCTGCGGCAAGAGACCTATAACGGGCGGCCCTGCTACGTGATAGAGTCCCGCCCCATCGATCCTTCCTACCAGTACGCCAAAATCATCTCCTGGATCGATACAGAAACTTTCATCGCCCACAAGATGGAACTGTACGACAAGAAGTCGGATAAGCCGATCAAACTGTTCGAAGTCCTCAAGGTAGAGGATAAGCAGGGCCGGCTTACCCCTGTGGAAAGCCGGATGACATCCTTGCAGAAAGGAACCAGCACCACCATTTACGTGGACATCATCAAGTATGATGATCCCATCCCTGAGGGGGTCTTTACGACCCGCTTCCTGGAAACGGGGAGGCCCTAAATGAAGCAGTTTATCCAAGGGAGGGGCCGGCCTCTTTCAGAGGCCGGAAGCCCGCATACAGTCACGAAAGGGGGTACAGCGATGAAACACCCACGAACTAACCATACGGGAATTTCTAGATTCGGCAGCCTGGGCACAGCTTTTATCGCGCCAAGAACTCTTTGGAAGGCATTACTTGCCCTCTTAGCCCTGGGGCTTAGCACCCTGGGTCTCGGGCCGGCCAGGCTTTCTGCCCAGGACTTTGGCTTTGGTCCGGCCGATGCTACAGAGGCCAGCCAGGCCGCAAGTGGAAGTGCCGTCGGCGCCGCAGGAACCGGCCCGGCCCTTACCATTTCCGGTACCGCCACCATCCAGGGGAACCTCTTTGTGGGGGAACCGGAAGCGCTGTGGGACCAAAGCCTGGGCGACCTGGTGTATCCCAAATTAACCCTCGAGGCCCGGGGAAGCAAGGTTGAAACCTACCTGGCATTCAACCTTCGTCCTTCCTATCTTGAAACAGCCTCATCCCGGATTCTGGACGAAGCCTGGGTACGGCTTTTTGCAGGACCCCTTACTCTGGATGGGGGATTCATGAAGGTTACCTGGGGCAAGGCCGATAGCCAGGGATCTCTGGATGTGCTTAATCCCCTGGACTACACGGATTTTACCGTCACCGATAGCAAGGAACGGAAAATCGCCCAACCGATGATCCGGCTATCCTGGAACATAGGGGACTTTACCAAACTGGAAGGTATCGGTGTCATCGGCTTCCAGGGAAACCAGTACGATCTTTCTGGACGATGGCAACCGGACCAACTGGGAAGCCTGGTTGCCATTTCTACCCAGAGTTCTCAAACGGCGGAACAAATTCTCAATATCCTCAGTGCCGCCCTTCAGGCCGACCGAGGCCTCGACCACAGCCAGGGGGGACTGCGCTTTACCACCACCACAGGCTCCGTCGATTGGGGTATCCAGTATTTCTACGGCTATCTCCCGAATCCGGCAGCAAAGATCGTCCTGGCAGGAACCTTCCCCACTTTATACCCCGTGCTCCAGAGCCTTGCGTATAATCGCTACCATCAGGCAGGCCTCGACGCCGCCACAGTGCTCGGGGGCTTTAATCTCCGCTTTGAAGGGGCCGCCAACATCACCGAAGATACCTCGGGGGACGACCCGGCGGTGTATAATCCTCACCTGGCCTTCTCTCTTGGCTTCGATCGGGATGTGGTGGCGGGAATCAACCTGAACGTCCAATACAATGGGACCTACCGCCTCATGGACGATAAGGTAGGGACCACGCCTTTCGACATAGAAGCGGGAACCAAGGCGTTCACGGATCGGCTTACGACCCGCATCAGCCAGAACCTTTTCCAGGACACCCTGAAATGGGAATGCACTATCCTCTGGGGCATCCAGGATAAGGACTACCTTATCATTCCCAAGATCTCCTGGGCCATCGGTGATGGAGAAATTTTTGCCCAGGGAGGTATCTTTGGAGGCGATTCGGCGGGCCTCGTGGGCCAGTATGATAAAAACGATTATCTTACCCTCGGCATGAAGTATACGTTCTAACGGCGATACCCCGGAGAAAGCCCCTTGACCGCCATAGGAAATCAGGATAAGGTGACAGCATGGACATTCAAAAACTTTCCATGGATATGGCCCAGGGGCAATTATCCGAACAGGTAGGAATGGCGGTCCTCCGTATGGCCC
The DNA here is from genome assembly GCF_004343725.1 of Treponema sp. J25. Taxonomy (NCBI): domain Bacteria; kingdom Pseudomonadati; phylum Spirochaetota; class Spirochaetia; order Treponematales; family Treponemataceae; genus Treponema; species Treponema sp. J25. The sequence continues at coordinate 47,351 of NZ_PTQW01000009.1, read as the reverse complement.
TGGGCAAGGGAAACGAACAGGCCCAGGCCCTGGGGACCCTGCTTGAAAGCGCCTCTCCAGCGGTGATTCAAGACCCACAGTTGGGAACCACTATCGACATTCTTGCATAATAGATAGAAATGAATAAAAAAGCACTTCGGGCGGATGGGCTGCTCCTCCTTACCGCCGCCATCTGGGGCTTTGCCTTCGTGGCCCAGCGAAATGGAATGTCCTACATGGGCCCCTTTACGTTTAACGGCGTTCGTTTTGCCCTGGGCGCCCTTTCCCTCTTCCCTCTTCTTGGAGTGTCTACCCGATCCTATCTCAGGGCAATGCAGAAAAAAGACTGGCTCTTCCTGGTTTTCACAAGCCTGGGGGCAGGGGTAGTGCTTTTCTTTGGCGCGAATCTTCAGCAGATTGGGATCGTGTATACCACGGCGGGTAAAGCGGGCTTCCTTACCGGCTTGTATGTGGTCCTCGTACCCATAGGGGGGATTTTTTTAAGGCACCATACGGGACCTGCTACCTGGGTGGGGGCAGGCCTTGCGACGGTAGGTATGTACATCTTGAGCGCCCCCGACGAGCTTGGCCGGATGAATCCCGGGGATCTTTTGGTAATAGCCAGCGCCCTTTTCTGGACGACCCACGTGCTCTATATTGATCGGTTTTCGAAGCGCTGCGCTCCCCTCCTCTTGGCGGCGGGGCAGTTCCTGTGGTGCGCCCTCTTTTCTCTGGGGGCCGCTTTTCTGTGGGAAACGCCCCGGTGGTCTGCCCTTTCTGCAGGCTGGCTTCCCCTTTTATATGGGGGTATAGGGTCGGTAGGGATCGCCTACACCCTACAAGTGGTAGCCCAGAAAGACGCTCCCCCCGCCCACGCGGCAATCATCCTCTGCCTTGAAGGGGCCTTTGCAACCCTGGGGGGCATCCTCCTTTTAGGGGAACCCTTTGGAATCCGGAATTTTTCCGGCTCAGCCCTGATGTTTGCGGGGATGCTTGCAAGCCAGTGGGACCTGATACGGGAAAAGGGTTCACCATCCCCTGGTCCCACGGCTTAAAAACGCGGCATCCCTTTCGGATCTCCGGGGGCTTATATCTCTTTATTTTTGTTTCGACGCAGAACTTCGGCGACAAAAGAGCTTACCTCATCCACAAGCCGGCTGATATACATCGAAGCATCTTCTTCAAGTTCCTCTTCAGGGTCGTCACTTTCCACCATAAAAAGGAATTTTCCGTTATAGAAATAGAGTTCTGTGATATCTTCAGGTTCGCTATCAAAATAACGCTTTACATAGAAGAGCTTTCCGTCATGCTGGTAATCAAAATAGTATTCCTCCCAGAGGGCACCCCCCTCATTAAGGAATCGGTTCACCTTGTAAAGCACTCCATCGCTCTTTTTAACATACACTGCCGTTGAAAGTCTGTCCCATTCTTCCGCTGAAAATTCATCCATGTGTTTCCAGGGGGCCGTTGTTTCTGGGTAATACCCTGCTTCCATGAGGTCCGCCGTTGTTTCTTCTATGTCATCCACCATAATTTTTACATAGTTCCGGTATTTCTTATAATCAATAGAACCGTCGGGCCGCTGAAATTTGGAGTAAAAGGTCAACATATCCGTAACTTTTTGTAGAACCACCTTTTGAGGGAAAGGAGCGTTATCCGTTTTTTTGGTTATTTCCCACTGGAGCCTATCCGCATCAAGATACGAAAGCTTAAAGGGGAGTTCTACACCGTTGGTGGCGTCCGTAATAGTTCCGCTGAGGGTCTTTCCCTTTACAGTACCCTCGAGGGAAGGAGTTTCCGCAAGCATCTCATCGAAAACCGATCCACCCCCACCCACAGCGGAATGAAATCCTATCACCGATTGTTCTTCTTGTCGAAGGTCGATAAAGAAATAATCGGAACCTTCTTCCCATCCCCAGAGCCCTGAAAAATCGGCAGGCTCCCCTGGGCTACAACTCATAAATGCCAGCATGACCGCTGAAAAAAAGACAGTCACCGAGAGGGTCCTTCTCCGCAAGCCCCGGTTATTCATCATGAAAAACCTCCTTTTGTTTGAGAGCTTATTTTAAAACAGAATGATAAGGTGCTTCACCTGCAGGGAAAAACTTGGTTTAAATATAGCATAGGATGTTTTTCTTTTCAAAAGAGAAAATAATTTTTGTACACATTACATTTAGCTTGGGTCAATATGGGGCAAGGAAACATATAAGAAATCAGCCAAACCCCTAAAAACAAACCCCAACAATCATTTTACAAAAACTTAAGAGTCCCTTGTGTAAGCAACAAATCTCTTTTATAAAAATGATATATCATAGTGCGCCAGGCGCTGCAAACAAACACAAAAGGAGGTTTTCATGTCATTATCGAGATCCCCCGATCCTGTTCAAGAAGCCACAAACCGGGTAAAATTTTCTTTCCGCCTCACGATTAATTCATTCTTCCGAAACCTTATGCGGGCATTTCGAAGAATGTTGCGGCTCCCCTAATTTTCACAATGGGCCTTGTTGTATCGAGGCCTTGCCAAAACGGCACGAATAATAAGGTACCCGATTAAAAGAGGGCCTCGGAAGGAAGTTTTTCCCTTCGAGGTCCCACATTCCCCAGATTAAGGCAGAGCCACAGAGCCATAAAAACCCAGCAGATCCTATCCATATAACGGTGCGGTTGAGGGCTCCCCTTCAGGAAAGAGGGGGATGGCTTTTCACGGTCCTATAAAAAGAAAGGGGGCCCGCTTTTTTGCCGAATACCATCGTTTTTTCTCGTTTTTTCTTGGCGCAAGAATCACGGAAACACTACCTTATCGATATGGAAGAATATCGTTGCAGGCTCTTTTCCCCGGACCGGGAAGCCCGGTTTCTAAAAAGGCCCAATCGTTTCCTTATCATCGCAGAGGACCCTGAAAGAGGGGAAGAAATACCCTGCCACTGTCCTAACCCAGGGCGGCTCCTTGAGTTTGTGATCCCCGGCACCGAGTTGATTCTTGAGCGACGCCTTGCGGCTGCAAAAACAGCATGGACCGCGGTGGCGGTGCGTTACGGGGAGCGCATAGTTCCTCTTTTCTCCGCCCGGGCAAACTCGGTGGTCCAGCAGGCGGTGCTGCCGGTCCTTTTCCCGGAGGCCCGGCACATCCAGGCCGAATACAGCCAGGGGAACTCCCGTTTTGATTTTCTGGTAGAGGACGCCACAGGATCTCGTCATTTGATAGAAGTAAAGGCCTGTTCCCTTGTCGAACACGATGTGGCCATGTTTCCCGATGCCCCCAGTGAACGGGCCACCAAACACCTGGAAGAACTGGCGGCCTTATCTCAATCAGGGTTTCAGTGCCATGTGTTATTTCTAGTGGTCCACGGAAAACCTCAGTACTTTGTCCCCAACCTTCATACTGACCCTTCTTTTGCAGCAGCGGTATCCCGATACAACGAGGTGATCCAGTTCCATGCGGCGGTTCTCGAAGCCCAGGAAGATGGTTCTGGGAGGATCATCAATTTTAATCTTCCCCTTGTGTTTGACCATGGGACTCTGGCCGAAGAAAACCGAGGAAGTTACCTCATCCTTATGGAATTGAATCAACCGAAGGTACTTACCGTAGGCGCCCTGGGCACCCTTGCACTGGACGCCGGTTGGTATGTATACACCGGTTCGGCCCAAAAAAATCTTTCCCAGCGCATCGCCCACCACCTGCGGAAGGTGCACAAAAACCCTCACTGGCACATCGATTATCTTACGTCGGTGGCGGCCCGCATCATGGGCCTGCCCATCGCATCCTACCGCAATCTAGAATGCGCCCTGGCGGCTGACCTGGAGCGTATCGGTGGAAGGCCTATTCCTCGCTTTGGCTGTTCAGACTGTAGTTGCGACAGCCATCTTTATTACTTTCCTACCAATCCCCTTACCGAGCGTAGTTTCCTAGACCTCCTTTTCTGGTATCGTCACGTGAAGGCCCTGGAACGTGGGTGAACCGGACTGTAAAAAGCCAGAAAACGAAGGGAAATGCATAAAAACAGGTCTATCTATCACTTTTTTCTTGCCTTTTGCCCTCCTTTTTTAGTATCTTATGGTCGAGCCTTTGTTCATGGAAGGCCTAATTCCCAATACCAACCTATGCCGTTTTCCCGCAGACAAGGAAAAGCCTTCTGTGTCCTGTGCGTGGAAATCGGTAAGAAAAAGAGGAGATACACAGTATGGCGAAACAGTTGATGTTCAATGAAGAGGCCCGTCGTAAGCTGCTTTCCGGGGTAGAGCAAATTTCCAAGGCCGTAAAGGTTACCCTTGGGCCCAAGGGGCGCAATGTACTCTTGGACAAAAAATTCGGCGCTCCTACGGTAACCAAAGACGGTGTTTCTGTGGCAAAGGAAGTGGAACTGGCCGATCCCTATGAAAACATGGGTGCCCAGCTCCTCAAAGAGGTGGCCACGAAGACCAACGATGTGGCCGGGGATGGAACCACCACTGCAACGGTTCTCGCCTATTCGCTGGTAAAAGAAGGACTTAAGGCCGTAGCTGCCGGTATGACTCCCATTGAACTGAAGCGGGGTATCGATAAGGCAGTAGAACTGGCGGTTGAGGAAATTAAGAAAAACGCCAAAGAGATTAAAGATAAAGAAGAAATTTCCCACGTCGCAAGTGTTTCCGCCAATAACGATTCCGAAATCGGAAACACCATTGCCGATGCCATGGAAAAGGTGGGGAAAGACGGGGTTATTACCGTCGAAGAATCCAAAACCATGGAAACCACCATCGAATATGTGGAAGGGATGCAGTTCGATCGGGGTTACATTTCTGCCTACTTTGTCACCGATCGGGATACCATGACCTGTACCTTCGAGGACTGCTACATCCTGATCCACGACAAGAAGATCTCCTCCATGAAGGATGTACTGCCCCTCCTTGAGAAGGTAGCCCAGAGCGGGAAGCCCCTCCTTATCATTGCTGAAGATGTAGATGGGGAAGCCCTTTCTACGCTGGTAGTAAACAGCCTGCGGGGAACCCTCAAGGCCTGCGCCGTGAAAGCCCCTGGTTTCGGCGATCGCCGCAAGGCCATGCTCGAGGATATCGCTATCCTCACCGGCGGGGAACTCATCTCCGAAGAGCTTGGACTTAAACTTGAAAACACCGACATTTCCCAGCTTGGCCGGGCCAAGACTGTAAAAGTCGACAAGGACAATACCACCATCATCAATGGGGCCGGTAAGCAGAAGGATATTCAGGACCGCATTGCCCAGATTAAGGCCCAGATTGAAGAAACCACCTCTGATTATGACCGGGAAAAACTGCAAGAGCGGCTTGCCAAACTGGCCGGTGGCGTGGCAGTGATCAACGTTGGAGCTGCTACCGAAGTGGAACTGAAAGAAAAGAAACACCGGGTAGAAGACGCCCTCTCGGCAACCCGGGCCGCTATCGAAGAAGGTATCGTTCCCGGTGGTGGGCTCGCCCTGATTCAGGCCGCCCTGGCTCTGGAAAAGGCAGATATCTCCAATCTTACGGATGACGAAAAGGTGGGCTTCAAGATTGTGAAGCGGGCCCTGGAAGAACCCATCCGGCAGATCGCCGAAAACGCTGGCCTCGACGGGGCGGTTATCGCCGATCGGGCTAAGAACGAGAAGAAGGGCGTTGGCTTTGATGCAGCCAAGATGGAATGGGTAGACATGATGAAGGCCGGTATCATCGATCCGGCAAAGGTAACCCGTTCAGCCCTGCAGAATGCGGCTTCTATCGCAAGCCTCCTGCTTACCACCGAGTGTGCCATCACCGAACTGCCTGAAAAGAAAGAGAATCCCGCTCCCGCCGGTGGTATGGGTGGTATGGATTATTAATCACTCCGTTCTTTTGCACAACGAAAGGCTGGCGTCGGAAGGCGCCAGCCTTTTTATTTTCTCCCTGCTTCTCAATAGAGAAGTGTTCAAGAACCTATTTATGAATTTGATGTATCGGCGACTCTTTTTTTACCCAACGCCAGGGAAGGACCATAAGAAGAAACACGACAAGCCCCATGAGTTCAAGGCCAAGAATATAGCGAGGAGAGGGACCAAACCAGCGCTCAAAAAGATCGATCACAGAACCGGTAGGCGGGGGATAACTCAAGACAAAATAGTTCCCCAATTCGTAGGGAGGCAAAGATTGCAAGAGGTAATTAAGGCCGTAAATCCCGAGGACTATGACATTGCTGATTAATAAAACCCTTCCCACAGAGGAAAGTCGAATACAGTAGGGTAAAAAGACCGCCGCATATAGAGAAAGGGTAACAATAAGCCCATGGGAAATAAAAAAAGAAAAAAACTTATAGGACGGGAACCCCAGATACCCAATATCTGGCGTCAACAATGCCTGCAGGGCCCCACCAATCCCCCAAAAATATACCAGTTCAAAGAGATACTGTTGCACCCGTCCCCGGGGAAGCTCAAAGAGCCAGGGCAAGAGCATTATGGAAATTCCACACATGTGAAACATCAAGGCGGTGGAAACAGACCAGGCTCCCAATTGTTGCCAATACACATGATAGATCACTTCATTAAGGAGCATCAGGAAGGCGAGTATCCGGGCAATCGTTTTTTGATGGGGGCGTACCCACGAAATAGTATGCACCAACCAGGGAATTCCCCCTGCACCTAGGAGGACTATGAAAAGGCTCGCGAGATGAATTGGACCAAACAGAACAAAGGGATGGGGCCGATAAGAATCAGTCACCTGGATAATCCGATCCGTTCGATCCAATACTCGATTTTTATCATCCTCTAGGATAAAAGAAAATCGATAAGCCCCCTCCTGGGGTACCTCGATCGAATCCCGGAAGGTGCTCAATTCAAGAATGGAGCCATCGGGTTTTTTGGTTTTTTCTGGAAGGAGGGTTACTCTTTTCCAAAGAACCGCATCCTTTTGTTGGAGAGAATATATTTCAAGAAAGAAGCGACGAATCCCATCACGGTTCCATCCCTGACCATAGAGGGGAACCGTCTTTGTATAGCGGTCCCCTTCCTGCGGCACCACCACTTTCAGTTTTGCCGGTGAAAGCAAATCTTTTTGCACCGCAAAAAAGTCCAGCCCTACAATAAGGGCCATGAGAATCCCAAAAACCCCTTTCCATCCACCGCCTTTTTTATTTCCGTGCATGGTGAAAATAATAGCACACTTTTTACCGATCCAGTAATTTTTTCAAGACCTTATCGTCTCGACGCCAATCGGGGGCTGTTTTTACCCGGAGATCCAGGTAAATCTTCCAATCAAAGATTTTCTGGAGTTCCCGTTGACTTGCCTGGCGTATTTCCTTTATAAGTCTTCCGCCCTTACCTACCACAATACCCTTCTGCGATTCCCGCTCTACCAGAATAAAGGCCCGAATCCACAACTGGGTACCCTCTTCCCGCAATTCCACATCGGCCACCTCTACAAAAATACAATGGGGAATTTCCTGCCTGAGCCGCAGTATGGCCTGTTCCCGGATAATCTCGGCGATACGAAAGGGCACATCCTGGTCAGTGTAGGTGTCCTCGGGATACAGGAGTTCTCCCTCGGGGGCAAGGGCAAAAAGACGGTCCGTAAGTTCCGCAACGCCATCCCCCCTCAAAGCAGAAATGGAACAAAACCGGTCCTCCGGAAGGGCGGGAAATTTCGTTTGAATAAAGGAGCGGCACCGTTCGGGCTTTGCCCCCTCCGCATCAACCTTATTGATGGCCACCACCATTTTTTGCTCGCAGAATGGGATCTTTTCCTGTATTTTTTGCACCACAAAGGATTCTTCCGGTCCCGGTTCACGGCTTGCATCAATCACATACAACACCAGGTCTGACTCTTCCAGGGTGCGCTCGGCCACTTCAATTAATTTGACATTCATTTTCTTCTCTGAAAGATGGAGCCCCGGGGTATCTACGAAAATCAACTGTCCTTCCTGTCGGGTCAGGATGCCCCGGACCGCATGGCGAGTAGTTTGAGGAATGGGGCTCACGATAGCTACCTTATACCCACAGAGAGTGTTGAGTAGGGTGCTTTTACCGGCAGAAGGCCGGCCAACCAGGGCCAAAAAGGCCACTTTTTTCTTGATTTCGTTCGTGCTATGCTGCGTAATTGATGTCATATCCGTAATATAATAAAGAAAAAGAAATTACGATAGGGGGAAATCTATGAACGACCTATGGCTAAGCCTGGTCCAGTATTTTCTCTATTTCTGCTATGCCGCATTCCTCGGCTGGATTGTGGAATCCATCTTCCGTTCCTTTCAGGAAAAACGGTTTGTTAATGCGGGATTTCTCACCGGACCCTTTGTTCCTATTTATGGGTTTGGGGCCCTTTCTATTGCGGCTTTAAGTTATGGGTTGCGGAACGCCCACCCGGCTCTCCTGTGGGGGACCATCATGCTTGCTCCTACCATTGTCGAGTATGTGGGAGCCTGGCTTTTAGAGCGCTTTTTTGGGCTTACCCTCTGGGACTACCGGGACCAAAAATTCAACCTCCAGGGGAGAATCTGCCTCCGCTTTTCCCTTTATTGGGCTATTCTGGCGGTGGGCTTCAAATTGATCCTTGAACCCCTGCTCCTTTCTCAGATTCAGGCCCTGCATCCCAACCTGGCCATTTACCTTTCGGGATTCCTGAGCGGAGTACTCATTATCGATATCGTCCACTCGAGCAAGCTGGTATTCTACGTAAAAAGTTTTGTGGCAGACCTTCAGGAAGCGGTTTCCAGGGGGGGCAGCTTTTTCTCTTTGGGGAACCTTATTTCCCATTCTGAAGAGGCCCGCCGGCGGCTTCCTCTGGAAATTCGGCGGATTCTTAAACCCCTCAACGCTTTCCCGAGCCTTAAACGGCTCGTGCTTCCTAATCTCCAGGCCTTCCCTGAGTGGATCCAGGAACAACTTAAGAAACGACTCGGGAAAAAGTAAGAAGCCTTACTTTTTTCTGGGTTTGATAATGTGTTCCCCCGTTTTTACGTATACCACCCGATGGGGAGGGACCGATTCGGTGAGCCACACATTACCACCGATGATACACCCTTCGCCGATAGTGGTTTCTCCCCCAAGAATGGTGGCCCCCGCATAGATAGTCACATCGTCCTCTATGGTAGGATGGCGCTTGGTGTTTCCCTGGGACTTGTCCACCGAAAGGGCCCCCAGGGTTACCCCCTGGTATATTTTGACATTCCTCCCGATAACCGTGGTTTCACCGATTACCACCCCCGTTCCGTGATCAATAAAAAAGGATTCACCTATGGTAGCTCCGGGATGAATATCAATCCCCGTTTCGCCATGGATTATCTCGCTCATGATACGGGGGATCAGGGGAACCTGGCGATTCCAGAAGAAATGGGCCACCCGATGGGTCGCAATGGCCCGTAACCCCGGATAGGCCACAATCACTTCTTCGATGCTCTTCGCAGCCGGATCCCCCTGAAAGGCCGCTTCCACGTCCAGGGAAAGGAGTCGCCGAATCTCAGGAAGGGCGGAAAAAAACTCCACGGTGATAGTTTCCGCCATTTCTCGGCAGGCACTGCCATCGCAGGAGAAAGTACCCGTTCTGCAGGTAAAAGAAAGGCTCTTTTCTATTTCTGCTACCAGGGCCTGGGCAAGCCGGTACACCCGTTCGGCCGTCTTTAAATGGAGATTCTCCGGATCGATCAGTTCACTCTCTCCAAAGCCGGGAAACAGAAGGCCCTGGATATCCCGGAGGATCTGCTGGATGCTTTCCCGGGAAGGCAGGTTATTTCCAGAGGTATGGTTAATAAGACCGTAGGTATCATAGCTTGAGACAATGCTGGCTATGGGCGAAGCAAGGCGTTCAATCATACATCACTCCCCGGCGGGGACCATTTTCCCCACCCGTTGCACCTGACGTTGAAGGGTAAGCCGCTTGAGCCACCCTGGCGTAAAGAAGCGCTCGAGAAGTTCCCGCTGGGCCAGGGTAGTTTGCTCTCCTAACCGAATAAGATGGGCAGCCCGCGCAAAGGCAAAGGGGCTCGTATCATCCCGGGGCTGAAGGGTAAGGCTTGCCCGATCCATGTCTCCCCGATAGATATGATGCCCTACTACTTCGAGGCACCGATAGAGGATCTGGGGACCGGTCTGGAGCTTGGTAGCCTGGGAAAGGGTAAACATACCCACATCCACCGCAAGAATATGGGTAAAGCCCCGCCTTCGAGCCACGGAGATAGCCAGGTTATTCACAAGCCCCCCATCTACCAGCACCATGTCGTCCATGTAGACCGGATCAAAGAAGGTCGGAAAGGCCATAGATGCCCGCAGCGCCAGAGCAAGGGGTCCCCGGGAAAAAACGATTTCCCGACCCGATACCAGATCCACCGCGTTACAGCGAAAGGGGATACGGGTCTCTTCCACCCCACGCCCCTCGGTAAGTTTTTCAAGATAAGAAAAAATCGCCTTCCCCGAATCGATCCCGGGTTTTGTGGCAAGCCGGCCAATAATCTGGCCCGTTTGCATAAGCTTCCCCAGGGGCCCTTCCATACGGAACACCTTGCTATCAAGATAGTCCCGAATATCAAAGCGAAAGGCGATTTCTTCTAGTTCTGTAGCCCGATACCCACAGGCATAGAGCCCCCCTACAATAGCCCCCATGGAGGTTCCCACAATAAGCGAGGGGGACGGCACATCCATAGCTTCAAGAACCTTTAAGACCCCCACATGGGCAAGCCCTTTCGCTCCTCCCCCCGAGAGCACCAGGGCCCAGGGAAGCTTCCGATCATATGCCATAATTTTTATTTACTACAACCACCACATCCTGTACAGGGTTCTTCTCGATTTGGGTCGGCTTCCCCCCTGTCGTGGATGCTCCGACTTTGGTTCGGCATGGAACTTCCAAGCGGCGCGAGGCCCTCTTCCCGGAGCACTCCCCCAGCCACATCCTCAGGGTTGGGGGAAGGGCTTACCAGGGGTACCGCCGTAATAACCCGCCGGTTCTCCTCTGTTCCGCCACCGAGGGGGGGTGCACCCCCGGACATCTCGGTGCTCGTTCCCGCCAGGTGTCCTGTCACCGCCACTCCCGTCGCACCAGCCCGATCGACCAGGCTCGATACATCATCATTGCCTTTAAATCGAAGCACATTTACCATGAAGATATTAAGCTTATTGATGATGCTGGGGGGCAGGAGGTTTCCATCCACTTCCACCGAAATCGTGGGATAGTTCCGTTCTCGGGCCCAGGGGGTAAAGAGCCCTTCAATAACCCGCCCAATAAGACAGGCAAAGGGCGAAATATTTACCACCCCCGAATAGCCATGTTCCATGGCAGTAGCGGCCACCCCACTGGAAACCGCGATTTCCGAGTTTAGCTCCAGGTTCACAAAGTGTTCCTGGGTGTTCTTCATGATAAGGTGCATGTCGTGGGGGGTCTCCGGGATAAGACCGGTAGGTTCCAGAATCGAAAGGACCTTTTTTTCGATATGGTGTTTCCACCACTCTTCAACATACAGTTTGATAAGATCCCGCTGGGGTTTACAGAAGGGTCGCTTCCAGGGAGCCTGAAGCCGAATAAGCTTCTTAAGGGCGTATTCACGCACAAAATCCAGGTAATGGATCCATTCGGCGATGCCTGAGACTTTTACCACAATACCCCGTTCACTCATCAGGTCAATCAGTTCGCCCACCGCGAAGTCATCCCGCCGCACGTAAATTTCCCCGACGATAAGCACCCGGGGACATTCGGTAAGCGCTCTTTTTAAAGGTATGCGCTTCACGTCCTCGGCGATACGTCGCAGTTCCTTCCACAGGAGCCGGGGATCTTTTTCGATGACCCCCATCATTTTTTTCCAGGAAGCTTCAAAATCGGCCACCGCCCTTTCGGGATCCCGGGCAGTGGCTTTCAAAGCGGTCTGAATGTCCTTAAGGTAATCCGTCACCACCAGGCCCTTCCACATGTCCTTTGCAAAATCAGGTCCCAGTTCGGTGTAGGAATTATCCGCCGAAAGGGTAAAGACCACCACATTTTCGAGCCGGAGGTCCCTGAAGAGATTCTCGTAGTACACAAAATACTGGCCCGTCCGGCAGGGACCGGTGGTAATGGGCACAAAAAGCAGGTACAGTTCATCCTTCCGGTACTTATCGCTGGCAAAGTACTTCAGGGCACTTCCCAGCACCAGGTGACTCGGCACACATTCTTTCCCCGACGCGTGGGCCCGGGCAATCTGGATGGTCTTAAAGTCCGCCACCGGCAGGGCCTCCGCATTCAGGCCCACGCCCCGGAGCATGGCCGCCATAAATTCGGTGGACACATTCCCCATGTTAGAAAGGAGTATCTTTACCCTGGGATTATTCCGAACCGGCACCTTCTGGCCCGTCTTATGATTGACCACCCGGAGGTCCTCGCCACCACCGTATTCAAACTTCCAGCCATTATCGTACCGTTCCTGTTCTACCTCTAGCTTCTTGGACCGATAGCCATCGATGATATCAAGGAAGGCCTCCACCCGGGTATCGATTCCCGCATCGGCCGAATGGGAATCGAGTTCGAGCACCAAGAAAGGCTTTTGTCCCATGATCCATTTTAAATAGTGGAGCATGAATGAATCGGGGGCACAGGAAAAGTTGGTGATCCAGGTCACGTAGACGTTTTCTTCGTTTTTCAGAAGCTGGGCGGCCCGCATATCCTGCTGGCCATAGTACCAGTACATGTTGGGGAACTGGTTAGGCTGTTCTTCGAGGGGAAGGATATCGAAGGGAATCACCGAATAGCCCCGGCTGGTAAACTTTCGGGGGATTCCCATGTTTGCCTCTGCGGTAAAGGCGTTGTAGGGCCGCCCCAGAATGGCGATGACGGGCCGGTTGGAACGCCGGGCCTCCTCCAGGGCTTCAAGTCCCAATTTTCGGGCCGCTTCAAAATATTCTTTTTGCTTGGCCAGAGCCTTTTCAAAGGCCCGGCGGGTTTCTTCTTCGCTAATACCAAGGCGACTGGTCATCACCGTAAAAAGTTCCAGGGCCTTTTTCTCCCCGAACTTAAAGCTTACCACCAGGGGCAAAAAGCGCTGGGGGTCCACATCGGAAAAGGCCTTCGTGATGTAATAGGGGAAACTCTGGGTAATGGGACAGAAATTAGCATGGACCGAGGTCTCGTAGCTGGGCATATCCCGGAAATGGGGGAGCAACACGTAGTCGGCCCCCTTCTTAAGGCAGTCCGCCACCGCCCCGTGGGCAATTTCCGCAGGGAAGCAGTAGGCGCTTTCCGCCCGGGCCACCCCTTCGTGGTCCACCGTATCGGAGAGGATGGTACGGATTCCCAATTCATGGAAGAACCAGGTATACAGCGGGTACAGGGTGTGGACCGAAAAGGCCCGGGGAATTCCCACCGTGTAGTTCCGTTTTGCCACAAAGCTTTCCTTTGAGGGGACAAACTCTTCGAACAGGAGCTTGTTGCGGCGGCTCACATAGTCAAGGACGGGCACATCCTTTACGGCCTTGCGCATGTTGGTGTACTTGTTACAGCGTCCCCCAAACATGTAGGTGTGGCCGTTAACTTTCAGCACCTGGATAGGACAGTAATTGTCACAGGTCTGGCACTTAAACACCCGTTCGTACCCAATTTCCCGCTGGAGCACCTCATCAATATCGATGCGAACCTCCCCCAGGAGGCCTTCTGCCTGCTTTCGTTTTGCCAGAAGGGCTACCCCAAAACACCCCATAAGTTCTGGTGACGGAGGTACGAGGATCTCCTTATCCAGGAGCATCGCAAAGGCCAGGGGGACTGCTTCGTTTTTGGCGACCCCACCCTGTAAAAAGATTTTACCCCCAATGGTGCGATTCCCCACCACCCGGTTCAGGTAGTTGGCTACGATGGAACAGACGATACCGGCGGTAATATTCTCCCGGCTTGCCCCCTGCTGTACCGCCTTGCGGATATCTGAATTGATGAAGGCAGAACAGTGTTCTCCAAATTTTAAGGGAGCATCGGCCTTAAGGGCAATGGGAGCTATATCCTCTGCCCGATGGATGGAAAGGTCCCCCGCGGCGGACTCTTCCAGGAAAGAACCGGTCCCCGCAGAGCAGGCCTCATTCATGGCGTAATCGATGGGAACCCCGTTTTTAAGTAGCACGTATTTTGCATCCTGACCGCCAATTTCAAAGATGGTTTCCACTTCTTTATCAAAATAGGTGGTACCCACCGAGTGGGCTATGATTTCATTGTATACCCCGGGGGTCTCGAGGAACACCCCCAGGATTTCCCGGGATGAACCGGTGGTGGCCACAAGGCGAATGTCTACTTCTTTGCTCCCCGTATCGGCCACAACCTTATCCTGGATAACCTTAAGGCATTCCTTTACCGCCCGCACCGGGTCCCCATGGGTCCGGCCATAGTGGCTTGCCACAATCTCGTCGGTTTCCATGTCCACCAGGCAGGCCTTGGTGGTGGTAGAGCCTCCATCGACACCGAGGATATAGGAACGCCCCTTTTGAACCTTTCCCAGGGATTTCTCAAAGAAACGAACCTTATTTCGCCAGTGATTCAGGTTTCCCAGGGTCCCAAAGCGAACCGTGTTGGGTTTAAGAAGCTTATCCACCGCCGGCAGGGGACTGCCCATGTCCTTTGCCAGGATAGAAGCTCCAAAAGCTTCGAACACGGGGGCGATGTCGGGGATAACAAATTCGATATTTGGGGCCCCCTCTTTTAAGAATCGAATGATATGACGGTTTAAAGTAACGCCCCCCGCAAGGACCACCTGGCCACTGGAAAGTTTTGCCCGCTTAAGAAAGTCCAGAACCTTCATGGCCATCACATTGGAAAGTGAAAGGACGATATCTTCCTTTGTAGCTTCCCGCTTATTCAAGCGATGGGTACAGTCACTCTTCATGAATACGGAACACCGAGAAGAAAGGGTGAGCACCTGGGCCGTATCGGGAACGGCGTTCACGTCCTGCAGGGTCATGTTCATCCGGGCAAGCTGTTGTTTTAAGAATTCCCCCGTGCCGGAGGCACATTTACTACCTGAAAAATTATTGATGATCTTCCCGTTTTCGTCTAAGGAATACACCACCAGGTCTTCGCCCCCCATGCTAACCACGGCCCGGGGTTTAAGGTTCAGGGCCTTCAAGGCCGCTTCCACACAGAGGGGCTCCAGGGTTCCCGCCACATTGAACATAAAGCGCCCCTCATTCCCCGTGACCAGGGCCGGTATCCCCGGCTCAATATGGCCATCGGCGCAGAGCCGGCGAACCACCGCATAAAAATCACCCTCATGGGGGATCGATTCTTGCCAGAGAACCTGCTGATGTTCCGAGAGCACCATTTTTAGACTGGTGGACCCAATGTTGATTCCTAATGAACGCATATGCTACCTCTACCTTTCTTAAAAACTATGGCGGTCCGTACTTTGCAGGGCCGAAGTTCCCCCCATTTTTCTGGGTTTCGGCTTCCTTTCCCGTACGGGACAATTCGGCGGGCCGTCCTTTTTCTTATTTCCTGACAAAACTTGTTGCCCCCTTTGGAAGGCCTCCGGGGATGCCTCAGGCTTTGCCTGGCGTCCAACTCTTCTGAGGATGACGAACCAGGGGAAGAACAAGGCTGTTCCTTCTTTTTGCAAAGGTACGGGCCACAAAAAGAAGGGTCCCCATCCTCATCACCGTACCCATAGTATCGAGCTCTCGATTTTATTGCAATACTTAGAAAATGTTAGAAGTTGATGAGTGCCAATCGCCATAGGATGAGATAGCGCCCCTCACCGTACCAGCCCGGAGCGCCCCTACTGTGAAGAAGGCCTTCCCCTCTCACTGCCACACAAGCACCGCGAGGCTCCCAAAAAACAAGGCCGTGAGGAACCGTACAAGAACCAGGTGCCCTTCGTACCACCGTCGAAGGCCTTCCTGAGCGGCACCCCGATGTACCACCACAAACACAACCAAGAGGGGGGTGATAAAGGCCAGATTGTACAGTAAGAGAAGGGGAAATACCCTTTCAGAGCGCTGGGCCAGGTATGCCAGGGTAGGAAAATACACCTGGCCTGTACAGGCCAGTTCAATGCAGGACACCAAAAGCCCCGAACCAAAGGCAGCGAGCATATACAAGGAGACGTTGGTTCCCTTTCTGATAAGCCGATGGCTTGCCTGTTTTAAAAAAAGGGGCAGTTGCAGTATCGATTCGCCGGCCCTCCCCCGAAGGGCAAGAAAGGCATCGTAGCAGCTCGCCACCGCAAGGATGCCCCCCAGAAGGCTCACCGCGCCCTTCACAAACCAGGAGACCCCAAGGCGAGAAAAAAAGTAGCGGAGGCCCGAAAAAATCCCAAGCCCCAGGGCAACATAGGCCACAAAGATGCCCCCAATAAAACTTATGCCGGTCCAGAAGCGCTTTTTGTGGTCCTGTCTGCGTAAACCGAGGAAGGAAAGAAAAAACAAAAGGGTAGAAAAGGCACAGGGATTGATACCATCCAGGAGGCCCGCTAAAAAAATCGAAAGGACAGAAAGGGTTTGGCCCTTTAAAGAGGATATATCCTCCAGAACTGTTTTTGAAGCCCCTTGTGGAGGCTTTTGGGGTCCCTCAGGCCCCTCCGCGGGCCGCCACTGCCCATATTTTAGCCAATATTCTAGTTCAGCCCGGCCCCCCGCTTCTACAGCCGTGCTCCCCTGGTACACATTGTTCCCTAAAAACAAAACCGGGAAGGCGGTAAACACAAGGCCCCGCTCGGCAAGCATGGCGACACAGAGTTCATAGCCCTTAGGGCTTAAAATATCATGAAGTTCGAGTTCCAGGCTGAGCCCCGTAGCTTTTTCAAGCCGGGGTTTTTCAAAAAGCAAAAAAGCATCACAATGGGAACAGCCCGTTTCGGTAAAATAGATGCCCCTGACGCTCATTGATTCATTAGACAGTTTTTGAGCTCCCAGAAGATAATCCGGCGGCATACTAACAAAAAACCAGAGAAACACCAGTACGAGTCGCTGCATATCCATAGATTATCAAATATGGGGGCTCTACAAAAGTAAGAAAAGGTAAGAATCAACAAAATATTACCTTCCCGAAAGGAGATTTTCTTATTGCATAGAAATAGTAAAATCGCTAAGGTACAAAAAGAGCCGGTCTGCGGGTAATTAGCGCCCTATCGTGAGCGACCAGAGGTCGGCGTCAAATAGGATGACCTATATAAGGGGAGAGGTATGGCGGGCAATAGTTTTGGAACCCTGTTTAAAATAACCACCTTTGGAGAGTCCCATGGCGGCGCTGTGGGAGTTGTCATCGACGGGGTTCCACCGAACCTGGAACTCGATGAGCAGGATATCCAGAAAGAACTGGACCGACGAAAGCCAGGACAGAATTTTATCACCACCCCACGGCAAGAAAGCGACCGGGTTCACATTCTTTCAGGAATTTTCGAAGGGAAAACCACGGGGACTCCCCTTCTTTTGTTGCTGTACAACACCGACGCCCGCCCCGAGGCATATAACGACATAAAAGACAAATTTCGCCCCGGCCATGCGGATTATACCTTTTTTAAGAAATTCGGCATCCGGGACTACCGGGGCTCGGGGCGGGCGTCGGGGCGGGAGACCGCCGCTCGCGTCGCCGCCGGCGCGGTGGCTAAAAAGCTCCTTTCTCAGCGGGGGGTCCACATTGTGGCTTACACCCTACGGGCGGCGGGCATCCAATGTCAAAAACGGGATGAATCGGTGATAGAACAGAACCCTCTGCGGGCCTGCGACCTGGAGGCCGCCGCTGCCATGGTGCAACGGCTCCAGCAGCTTCAGGAAGAACAGGACAGCGCCGGCGGCATCATCGAATGCCGGGTCCGGGGGCTTCCGGTGGGGCTCGGAGAACCGGTTTTTGACAAACTGGATGCCCTGCTGGCCCATGCCATGCTGTCCCTGGGGGCCGTCAAGGGCATCGAGTTTGGGGATGGCTTTGCCGGGGTGGATTTACGGGGAAGCGAACACAACGACTGGATGGATGCGGCGGGATTCCGTTCCAATCATGCGGGGGGAGTCCTCGGAGGTATCAGCACGGGGGCAGAACTGGTATTCCGCATTGCCGTAAAGCCCGTGTCATCTATCGCAAAACCCCAGCGGACCATCACCATCGATGGGAAGGAAACGGAAATTCGCACCGAAGGCCGCCACGATACCTGCATTCTCCCCCGGCTCGTACCGGTGGTAGAAGCCATGACGGCCCTCGTTCTGGAGGACCTCTGGAAACTCCAGGAGAGTCTTCGGATATAAGGGGAAAAAAGTCCCCCTACTCGGTGTTTTTCGAGGAACTCTGCCCGTCCTGTTCCCGAATCTGGACGCGTCGGATCTTTCCGCTAATCGTTTTGGGAAGTTCCGACACGAACTCGATGATCCGGGGATACTTGTAGGGAGCGGTGGTTTCCTTGACATGCTCCTGTAGTTCCCGGGCAAGTTCGTCACTCGCGGTCCATCCTTTGGCAAGCACTACCGTCGCCTTTACCACCTGTCCCCGGTCCGGATCGGGGACCCCCGTGACCGCACATTCCAGTACCGCCGGATGCTCGAGGAGGGCACTTTCTACTTCAAAAGGACCGATCCGATAGCCCGAACTCTTTATGACATCATCGGCACGCCCTACAAACCAGAAGTAGCCATCCTCATCTTTCCATGCCATATCACCGGTATAATAGACCCCATCGTGCCATACCTTTTGGGTAAGTTCGGGATCCCGATAGTACCCACCGAACATACCCACCGGGATGCGGCGATCCGTCCGAACCACGATCTGCCCTTCTTCTCCTACTTCACAGGAAGAACCATCTTCCCGAACAAGATCGATATCATAGCCGGGGGCAGGCCGTCCCATAGAACCAGGTTTTGGTTCCATCCAGGGGAAGGTTCCTACCGTAAGGGTTAATTCGGTCTGACCATAGCCTTCCATCAATTTGATCCCCGTGGCAGCCAGGAACTGTTCGTACACTTCGGGATTGAGGGGTTCGCCTGCGACCGAACAGTGTTCGAGCCGCGAAAAATCGTAACGCCGGAGGTCCTCTTTTATAAAGAAGCGGTATACCGTGGGAGGAGCACAAAAGGAGGTAACCCCATAGCGACTAATTACCTCGAGCATTGCGGAAGGCACAAAGCGCTCGTAATCATAGACAAAAACCGCACACTCGCTGAGCCACTGGCCATAGATCTTACCCCAGGCCGCCTTTGCCCATCCCGTATCGGCCACGGTAAGATGGAGCCCCCCGGGACGAACATTTTGCCAGTACCGGGCGGTAATGATATGCCCAAGGGGATAGGTAAAATCGTGCTGCACCATCTTAGGCATCCCCGTGGTTCCGCTAGTAAAATAGAGGAGCATTATATCACTGTTCTGGGTTGCCTCTTTACCCGTAGGACGGAGGAACTCCGGGCTCTGTCCTGCCACAAGTTCTTTAAGATCAAGCCAGTTCTTTCTTCCTGCCGCCGGGTCCGCCGTAGCGGGGGTATGCACTGAGCGCACAAAAAGTTTACGCTTCAGGGAAGGAGATTGATGTTCCGCTTCGTCCACATGGTCCATAACGGCAGGCTCATCAACTGCCACAATGGCTTCGATGTCAGCGGCTTTACAGCGATACACGATATCCTTAGGGGTAAGAAGATGGGTGGCGGGAATAGCAATAGCTCCTAGTTTATGCAACGCCAAGAGGGTTGGCCAATATTCGTGACGTCGCTTCAAAATAAGCATGACGGGCGTCCCTTTTCTAATTCCGAGGGAAGCAAGGGCATTGGCCGTTTGGTTTGTTCGTTGTTGCAATTCTCCGTAGGTAAACTCCGCAAAAGCCCCCTTTTCATCGCACCATACCAGGGCCCGTTCATCGGGACGTTTTCGGGCAAGTTCGTCCATCACATCATAGGCAAAGTTAAAATTTTCAGGAACCCGGACAGAAAAATTCTGAACAAAATCTTCGTAGGAGGAAAATTCGAGGGTAGATAGATATTTCGTCAACATGGCCAGCTCCTTTAGACTAAAGAATCACCGCGAGGAAACGGACTGCCTTTCCTCCCAGGGCCTTCATACCATGGGGCTCAGAAGAATCAAAATACACCGCGTCTCCCGCCTCGAGGTCCATTTCGTGGCTCCCAATGGTAATCCGCATGGTTCCTTCGAGCACATAGTCGAATTCCTGGCCGGGATGGCTATTAAGGGCGATGGGATGCTGTTCCGATTCGGCGGGGATTTCCACCAGGAAGGGTTCTGCCTTTCTATGTTGAAAATTGGCAGCCAGGCTCCAGTAACGGTAGGAACTGCGCCGATACACCTCAGGACCTCGCCCTTTACGGGTTAGACAATAGGTTCTCAGTTTAGGCGCCTCGCCGGTGATAAGCTCGCTTAAATCCACCTGAAAGCGACCGGCGATTTCGTAGAGCACCCCCACCGGGAAGTCATCCCGTCCCTCTTCCCAGGCAAGATAGGTCTCTCGATCCACCATAAGATACTTTGCCAGGGATTCCGCAGAGATCCCCTGAATTTCCCGGAGTTCCTTTACCCGTAGGCCAATTTCTCGCCGTATCTGGGCCATCGTTCTTATTCCTCCTTTTCCGCATCTCCCGAACCTCGTAACGTCCGGGCCAATTCTTTCCATACAAGCTTATCTGCTTCGGGGAGGGCCGCAAATTCCTGCTGCCTGCCATAGGCAGAAAGTTCTATGAATCGATTAACCCGTTCCATGAGGCGGGAGAATTTGTCTTCCTGGAACTGGACAAGCCAACGGGGGGGACGCTTTTTTAGTTCAAGGAGCATCCCATAGTGGGGTGCGCAGAGCCCTTCAGAGGCGGTAAACCACTGGATAAGGGCCCGATCGTCCGGCCGTTCTTCCCCTACTTCTAACAGGAACGAAAGGTATTCCTGCTCTATCCGTTTTCGTTCCAGACAAATGGGGCAGGTTCCCCTGGGGCGCCAGGGTTTTCGGCTTTTAAAATGCCGTATCCTGTCTTCCAGGATATCCCGCCCCAGGATAGCCACCGCAAGGCCATCCCGAAAGTTTACCAGTTTTGCCGAATGTTCAGGGCAAAATCCCCCGGCCTGACGATGGAGAGCCCGGAAGCCCCGGTCTGACACATGCTCAAAAAGCATGTTATCTAAATATCGCCAGCTCCGATCCCGGATAATCCGGCACAGGGGACAGCCCGGCTTTTGGCAGGCCTTTTCGAGTTCAAAATAGTTAATATGTTTATCCACCGCCATTGAATACTTCCTGAAAGGGGATTTTTCAAAACACAGGGGCCCCTTTTCTCTTCCCCCTTTCTTTACGGTCGAACTTCCACTATCCCCGTCGAACGGGCAATAAACACCTGGGGACGTTTCCGGGTAAAAAAACCATTCTCCACCACCCCGGGGATCTGATTAATTTCGGCTTCCAGGAGACGAGCATCTACCGGCTGGGAAAACAAAATATCTAAGAGGAGGTTCCCCTTGTCGGTTACCACCGGCCCCGCCTTCCGCACCGCCTGACGAAGGGTAACCCGGGCGCCGAGTTTTTCAAGGGCCCGACGGACCGTTTCTCGGGCTTCAGGGATTACCTCCACCGGGACCGGGAAGGCCAGCCCCAGGTGTTCTACCAGCTTTGATTCATCTACCACTATAGCATAGTTTTTTGAAGCGTAGGCCACAATTTTTTCTAACAGCAAGGCCCCGCCACCGCCTTTTATAAGATTGTTGTCCGGATCTACCTCGTCGGCCCCATCGATGGTAAGATCAAGCTCGCCCCCAATTTCCCGGGAGTTCAGGGTATACAAGGGGATACCTAACTCTTCACAGGCTACGGTGGTTTGAAAACTCGTAGAAACCGCTTTAATATCCTTTAAAACCCCTTTTTGTAATAATTCACCGATACGGCGCACCGCCGGCATGGCAGTAGACCCCGTACCCAGGCCTACCTTCATTCCACTGCGAACCAATTGATCTACCGCAGTTTGTCCTACCAGTTCTTTAAGCCTCTGTTGCTCCATGTGTTTCCTGCCTTACTCAAGGGTTTATAAAAAGGGACCTTTTTCTATCCCCGCTCTTGTGTAAAACGCCTATCTATGGACTATACTCTATCATGTGGAGAGCTGCAACGATTTTTTACTGGAATCTACCTCATATTACGATGTCCTGGAACAGATAGAAGAGGGAATCTTTATCATAGATAGGGAGTATATTATCCGTTACTGGAATCCCGCAGCGGAGCGAATCCTGGGGTACCCTGCCCGGGAAGTCTGTGGCTGGTCCTGCATGACCCTGGGCCCCCTCTGCAAACGGGATTCTTCCGGCACCTTCCTGTGTGGCGAGGGACTCTGTCCCCTCGCTCTGGCCATATCAGGGGGGTATCGGGGGAAATACGCCCAGTATGTCTTTATGCGGTCCGCCAGTGGTCAGGAGATTCCCGTCAGTCTTACCATTAACCCCCTCAGGAACAATCGGGGAGAAGTGGTCGGGGGAATCGCCATGTTTCGGGACATGCAAGAAGAGTACGCCCAGCTTAAACTGGCCAGTGAAATCCAGAAACACATGGTGACCACCGTCCCTTTTACGGCGGAGAAACTGCGGGTGAGCACCCTCTTTCATCCTTTGGAAGTGACCGGTGGCGATTATGTGGAAGCCTTTGTCACCGATACGGGAATACTCGTGGCCTCCAGTGCGGATGCCACGGGCCACGGTATTTCGGCGGCCCTCTTTGCCATGATTTATAAGACCCTTTTCCATGGTACCCTGAAGGACACCTACTCTCCGGCGAAGATGCTCAGCACCATCAATAATGATTTTATCCGCACCATCACGATCGAAGGGTACTACCTTACCGCCTCTATTCTGGTGATGGATCCCCATTCGGGAACAGGGTATTTTGCCAGTGCAGGACACCCCATGGCCATCATCTTCCGCAAGCGCCATGAAGTGCTGGTCCCTGAACCTATCCGGGAACGGTCTTTCATGATAGGGATGGTCGAAGGGGCCCACTACCAGGAGATTCCCTTCGGCCTTGACCCGGGGGATATTCTTTTCATTGCCTCCGACGGTATCTACGAAGCGGAAGACAGTAATGGCATGCCCTTCGGCATCGAAGGGGTGACGGGATTTTTCGCCGACGGTGGACGGGATCTGGAAAGCCTCTACGAGACCCTTAAAAGTCGCAATCCCTTCGGACAACTCAGTGACGACATCAGCGCCCTTATGATAGAAGCCATTGAAGCATAGAGGACAAACAGCTTTTACTCTGGGTATTCCTGGCCGGTAAAGAGCTTAAACTGAAGCTTGGCCTGTCGGTACAGCATGTCGTATCCGTTCAGAACCCGACAGCCGGCCCTACTTGCCCGCTCCAAAAGCCGCGTAATCTCTGGTTTATAGATCAGATCCATCACCATCTCTTTGCCCGTAAAACGGTACTGTTCCAGGGGATCCTTGTCTACATCGGGACCTTCCATGCCCACGCTGGTGGTTTGAATGATGATATCCCGATATTTTTCAACCAGTTCCATACCCCGGCTATCGAGCCCTCCCCAGGCAAAACCGAAGGGTTCGGCCAGTTCTTTTGCCTTAGGCACCGTTCGATTGACCACGCAGGCCCGTCCCCCTAACCGATGAATCTCGTAGGCCACCGCCCGGGCCACACCGCCGGCGCCGACAATGGTGCATCGCTTCCATTTAAGGTCTTTTTTCCCGATAAACGTTAAAAGGGAATCCGAAAAGCCCCGGGCATCCGTATTGTACCCAAACCAGCCCCGGGGTGTTCTGAGGATGGTGTTACAGGAACCGATTTTTTGGACCTCCGGCGAGGCTCCCACAAGTCGAGCAAGGATAGCCTCTTTATACGGAACCGTTACCGAGGCCCCCTCTATCTGCAGCACCTCCGCCAGTTCTAAAAAAGAGGCCAGTGTATCCGCCGGAAAGGGAATATACACCCCATCAAACTTAATGTTCTTAAATCCCCGATTATGAATTTCCGGACTCGAAGTGGCAGTAAGCGGATATCCTACGATTCCGTATACCTTCGTGGTCTTCGTGATATCCCGGAATCGATACAGGTTCACTAGCTGTTTAGGGTCTAACTGACCAGGTCCCGCAATAGGCAGAGTGGGATCAAGGCGGGGGGAAGCAAAGGTAAGGTAGGAGCCCATTTTTTCTGCCAGGATACGGGTACAAACCCCGTGGGGTCCCATTCCCAAGAGAATTTTTTCCACATCCTGAGTTTCTTCGGCAGCTACAAAAATCCGGGCCACATCCTGGAGGTTTTGGGGCATCACCGCCACCTTTGCAATCTCATCCCCATGACGCCGTAATGCCCGGATTTTTTCCGGCAAATTTTCGTCCACCCCCTGGAAATTATGGTAGGACCGGATAATCCGGGTACCAAAGGTCCGGGCCGCTTCTTCCAGACTGGGAACGTTAAGGTCCTCTTCCAGATCCACATAGGCAAAGTTGTTCCGCCGGTCCGCATCGGCAAAGGCGAGCCCCGCCGCCAGCAAAACGATCCGAGCCCCTTCCCCTTCGGTAAAAAAGCCCCCATCTATTTTTCGGCGAACCGTAAGAATGGTGGGAACCCCCGCGAGGGAAGGGAAGCGACGGATAAAAAAACGTTCATCCGGTTCGAGGCAATCCACCCGGAGTTCCGCCACATCGATGTAGGGCCGGTAAGCTTCAAGGATTTCCAGGTTCTGGGCGATCGTTTTTCCCGTAAGACAGATACAGACCTTTGCCATAGACACCCCTAAAAATCGGGACGGTAGATATAGATACTTTCCACCTGGTTCTGGGCAGAAAACCCAACGCGAAGTCGGAGGGGCCAGGCCTTGGGAGTAAGGGCATACACCAGGGCATTATCCATAATTATGATCGGTTCGCCTAACAGGGCCAGGACCCGTTCTTTCGTATCTCCCTTTTGAATTCCATAGGCCCGGCTCGTCCCTACCTGCCACACCCGGTCTTTATACCAGTACAGGTCAAAGCCCCCATAGGAAAACACCACATCATCCTGCCAGCTTTCGGGGCCCCGGACAGGATACACCGAAAGGGGCACCCCGAAGCGATTAAAGGCTTCCTTTAAGTCGATACCCACGAGGTCTTCCAGATTAAGGGGCATCGTTTGACTGTCTAAGCCCCCAACCTCCTTAGAGACCACAGCGGTCCCCCGGGCGTCCTTTCCTTTTGGGGAGTTCCCTTCCTGGGTTGTCCCCTGCTGCGCAGAGAGGTTTACCACACTTCCGAACAAAAAACTCCCCCAAAGGAGTAGGTGGAGGGACTTTCCAAAATTCCATTTCATATCCATACTGTACCGAGAGTATTACCTGTAACACAAGAGGGAACCCATGATACATCTTACGGATTTTACCCTACCGGCGGTACTTGAAACAGCCGCAGCGGCGTTTCCCCGTCGCCGGGCGTTTCAACTTTTTTCAGAAGGGAACCTCGTGAACCCTATTACCTACCAGGAATTCCGGGAATTGAGCCACAGGCTTGCCCGTCTTTTAGGAACCCTGGGCTGTGCGCCAGGGGATCGGGTACTCCTTCTTTCGGAAAACCGGCCCGAGTGGCCTATCAGCTACTTCGGTATTTCCGTCGCCGGAGCCATCATCGTCCCGGTCCTTACCGACTTTATTAACGAGCAGATCGCCACCATTGCGGAACATGCCCAGGTACGGGCCCTCTGTGTTACCGAACGGATGACACCTAAACTGGCCGGCTCCCCCTATTGCGAGGCCTTTCCCTGGATATATATCGACACCATGACCACGGAGGGAGTACAGATTCAACAGGGGAAAGACCGCCGATGGTATGCCTGGTCAGAATTACCGGTCCCCACAGATACCGTACCCCCCCCTACCGCCGATGAGGTAGCGACGATCATTTACACCTCCGGAACAACGGGGAATAGCAAGGGAGTAATGCTCACCCACGGCAATCTCATTTTTGAAGCCACCGCCTGTCGTTCCATCATCAAAATCTATTCCCGGGATCGCTTTCTTTCGATTCTTCCCCTGGCCCACACCTATGAGTGTACCATCGGGATGCTCATCGCCGTTCTGAATGGGGCCTGCACTACCTACCTTGGGCGGCCCCCTACTCCGTCGGTATTGCTGCCGGCCATGCAAAAGATTCGTCCCACCATCATGCTCACCGTGCCCCTCATCATCGAAAAAACCTACCGATCCCGCATCCAGCCCACCCTGGAAACCCATCCTCTGTACAAGAACAGATTCACCCGCCCCCTGGCAATTCGGATAGCGGGGCTCCGCCTCCTTAAAACCTTTGGAGGAGCTATCCGGTTCTTTGGGATTGGCGGCGCTCCCCTGGCAGCGGATGTGGAAGAATTCCTGTACCGCGCCCGTTTCCCCTACGCAATAGGCTACGGCCTTACTGAAACGGCCCCCCTCCTGGCGGGGGCCCATCCTCGTCGGCAGGTCCTGCGTTCGACGGGTCCCGCCCTCAAGGGGGTAGAACTGCGGATCGTAGACCACACCGGAAGGGTGGTGGCGGGGGTCGGTGCGGGATCCTCCGGTGGAGCCCCTTCGCAAGGGAGCAAGACCCTTGCCGGAGTCCCCGGGGATTCCTCACCGGAAACCCCTGTTGGGGCCCCCAGAGATTCATCACGGGGAACCCAGGCCCCTGCCGGTTCGCCCAAAAGAAGAAAAAGAGGGAAGGGCGAATCATCTCCCGAAGGGGAAATTCAGGCCCGGGGGCCCAATGTCATGAAGGGCTACTATCGGGATCCAGAACGGACCCGAGAGGCCTTCACCGGCGACGGCTGGTTTAAGACGGGAGACCTGGGCTGTATGGACGCCCGGGGGAACCTGTACATCCGGGGGCGCCTCAAGGCCCTTATTCTGGGGCCGGCGGGAGAAAACATCTATCCCGAAGAAATAGAGAGCCTTATCAATGCGTCGGGGTATGTGGATGATGCCCTGGTGTATGCCGACGAAAAGGGGAACCTGATCGCCCTGGTCTATCTTAACGAAAAGGCCCGGACCATGCTTGCCGCCGCGGGGGATATCATCCAGGAGACAGGCCATTCGGCTATGCAGGGGGCCGAATACCTCCTCCAGGAAATCAAGAATTTTACCAATAAACAGCTTGCGGCCTTTTCCAGGATTCACCGGGTTGAAATTCAGGAAGAACCCTTTGAAAAGACCGCAACCCAAAAGATTAAGCGGTTTCTGTACCCTAAGAAGAAATAGCCTATGCGAACAGAACTAGAACAGCAGTACGAGAGTAAAGATACCCTCCGTATTGCAAAGGAAATTACCACTATTTATTCGGGCCTCGCCCAGATGAAGTTTCTCCGACCTGCGGACCGAAAGGAATTTGGCTACTTTAAACGATTATTTCTTTCGGCCCTGAAGCGCATTGATGAGCGAATCCAACAAGGGCTTATAGAGCCCTGGACCAAAAAGGAACTAACCCTGATTCAAGACGAACTTAGTCAGCCCCCTACAGGCCGGGGTCGACCACGAAAGACTCCTACCCATTGTCTTGTGTTTCGCCGTAAGATGATTCGCGTGGGGGTATTTATCGGCTCCTTCGATCCCTTCCAGATGACCCATTTAGAGACGGCCTTCCTTTTTATGGCCCGGGGTACACCGCCGGCGGATATCCTGTTTGTGATCCCCGAGGGCGGGGAAAGCACCTTAAAACCCAACCGCTCAGAGTATGCCTACCGGTTCGATATTCTCCGCCGTCAGATTGAACGGGTCTTTTTCCCTTTTATCGTTCCTCTGAACATTGGCGAAGGGAAAGACACCATCGGTATCATCGACACCCTGATCCGACTGTTTGCAGGCTATCCCCTGGAACTTACCCATATTCTGGGGAGCGACATGTTCCCCCTGGCAAGCCGCTGGTATCCAGAGGACCTGCGGATATGGAACGAAACGGCTCAAAAAAACCACGTGGATTTTCGTTTTCGGACCTTTGTGGTCCAGCGCAAAAAAGAGGATACCTGCGAAGAGAGCCTTGCCTTGTGTAAGACCCAGGGCATCCCCGTGCAGTTCCTTAAAAAAGTGATTGGCACCCCTTCTTCTACCCAGGTTCGGGAACAGGGGATATTTACCATTATTTTCCCTACCCCCGAGGTCATCGAAAAATTGGAGGTCGTATTCCGATACGGGATGAACCGACACTGGCTTACCAAAGTGGAAGAATCCTGTTCTGATACTTCACGCTAACAATCAGGGCGGCTTACCGAGTTCCCTTGCCGCAAAGGGATCCCTCTGAAGGTCCCCAATAAAAAGGGGCTCTCCTCCCTCTGAGGCAGCCCCTTTTCTTTTTTCTTCTGTTGTCAGTCCGGCACCCTTGCGCCAGGGTAGCAGAACCTAGGCGTGTTTCTCCTGAATCTTTTCTTTTTCTTTAATGATCCGCGCTTCCAGTTTATCCATCATTTTATCAATGGCCGCATTCAGCTCAAAATCATGTTCTTTTACATGAATGGAATGGCCCCACCGGAAATTCACCGTTGCCTCGGCCGAAAAATCCTTTTCTTTAGTCAGGGTAAACAGCAAATCCACGATCATGTTTTCCGCATTGGGGATCCGGGCAATTTTCTTTTCCAGATACTCCCGCGTACCATCCCAAAGGGAAAAATGAACCGCCTTAACCTCGATGTTCATAGGTGCCTCCTGTGGCTATATTGAAACCGCTCTATGGCGATCGCTCCACCGTCTGGGGTAACCGGAAGACTTTACCGGGAATAGGACGGCCCTAAATCCAGTTCCTTCCGGTACTTGGCCACCGTCCGGCGGGCGAGCGGAATCCCACGACGGGCCAGGATATCTGCAATAGCCTGATCCGAAAGGTGTCCCTCTTCGTTCTGAATGATTTCCTTGATAATTTCCTTTACCCCCTCCTTGGAAAAACGGGAACCGGAAGACCCCGCCCCGCTTATCGAATTGGTAAAGAAATGGCGAATCTCAAAGATTCCCCATTCGGTTTGCACATATTTCCCGTTGGCAATCCGGGAAACGGTGGTCTCATGGACCCCCACTTCCCGGGCCACATCCCGTAAGGTAAGGGGAGAAAGGTACTTGGGCCCGTTAGCGAAGAATGAGCGCTGTAACTCCACAATGGCCCGCATCACCTTTAAAAGGGTGTGGTTCCGCTGATTTATCGAATGAATGAACCAGCGGGCCTCTTTAATGTTTTCCCGCACAAAGTCTCGCAGGGGCTTTTCTCCTTGCTTCTCCCGGGAAAGCTTCATAAAGAAGGGGTTAATCCCCAATACGGGGATTTCCTCATCGTTCAATATAATAACAAAGTCCCCCTCCTGGCGTAACACCTGCACATCGGGGACCACATACCGGACCTCCTGCACATCGTACTGCCGCCCCGGAAAGGGAGAAAGTTCTTTGATACGTTCGATGATCTCTTTAACTTCCGCTTCGCTCCGTTTTACCTTACGGGCCAGTTCAGCCACCTTCCCTTTTTCTACGAGATCCAGGTGATCCAGTACGTCCAGCATCCCCTCGGGGGCATCCGGTAATAGTTCCGCCTGGACCCGCAGGGATTCCCGGTAGTCCCGGGTGGCACACCCAGGAGGGTCAAGGCGACGAATGACAGCGAGGGCGGCCTCTACTTTCTGGGGATCCCGGTCCTTACAGAGGGTTTCTATCGGTTCGATGTGGAACCCGTCGGAATTAAGATTCTGTATAATGAGTTCCCCAATGCTCCGCACTTCCTCATCGATGGGTTGCAGGCGAAGTTGCCACAACAGGTGTTCCTGCAGAGATTCGGGCCGGGAAAGGGCTCCTTCGATAAATTTTCGCTGTTCATCCGAATCTTCGTCGGTCCCCCGACGGGTAAAACCCGCATCAGAGGTGGCCTCAAAATATTCGTCCTCTTCTTTTGGAGAATCCGAAGCGGCTTCTAACGAAAGGGTACTTTTATCTTCGATAACCTCTAAGGCCGGATTCCGTTCCAGCTCTTCTGCTATCCGTTCCCGCAGTTCCACCACCGGCAGGGCCATCAGCTTGATCGACTGAAAGAGCTGGGGATTCATTTTTAATCGTTGTTCTTGAATTATTCCCGGTCGCTGAACCTGCACGGCCTACTCCTCTTCTTTAACTATTGCGGTATCATGGCGATTTGTCAATAATAGGGATCCTTTTGGTGTTGCAGCACACCCTCTTTCCAGGCTATATTCCCCCAAAAGACGATAAGGAGTCTCCATGACGGATCTGGAAACCCAATGCGCTACCCTGGGGATTCACATTCCCACCATTGCCCTTCCCCGGGCGGATATAGACCTTTCTCGCTGGGCCGTTATTGCCTGCGATCAATTTACCCAGGACCCCTCCTATTGGGAAAGGGTTGCCCAGTACGTGGGGGAAAGTCCCAGCATGCTTTCCCTTATCTACCCGGAGGTGTACCTGGAAGGGACCGTTCAGGAGACCCGCATCAAGGCTATTCGCAGGGCCATGGAGGAAACCCTGGCACAACGACTTCTTACCGAATTTCGGGGTATGATGTACATCGAACGGGAAACCCCCTACCACCCCAGACGCCGGGGGCTCATCCTTGCCCTTGACCTAGAACGCTACGATTGGCATCCCCAGGCGCGCCCCCTTATTCGGGCCACCGAGGGAACCGTGGCAGAGCGGCTCCCTCCCCGCATTGCCATCCGACGGGGGGCCCCCCTCGAAGCTCCCCATATCATCATTTTGATTGATGATGAAAAACGCCGACTTGTGGAAGGCCTGGAAGGTATGATACCGCGACAGAATCCCACCTATCACACAGAACTCATGCTGGGGGCGGGGGCCGTCACGGGCTGGAAACTGGACCAGGAAGAGCACTGGCAATTTGTCATTACCACCTTAGGGGAACTCTACACCGAGGCCAGGACTAAATATGGCCCCTTGAGCGCCCAGGAAGAGCCCTTCTTATTTGCGGTAGGGGATGGGAATCACTCCCTTGCCACCGCCAAGGCGGTGTGGGAAGAATACAAGGCCCAGCATCAGGGAGAACCGGGGTTGATGCAGCACCCTGCCCGCTACGCCCTGGTAGAAATTGAAAACCTCTACGATGAAGGAATCCAGTTTGAACCCATCCATCGTCTGGTTTTTGGAGGTTCCCGGGAAAGCCTGTTCCAGTACCTGCGGGAACTGCCGGGAGCAACCCTGCAGAGCCTTCCTCCCGGTTCCAGCCTCGAAGAGTGGATAGGGCAAGGCGTGCCAGGGAAAACCCGGTATGGGATAGTGTACGGGAGGGAACAGTTCATCCTTTCCATCGATTTTGAAGGGATTGCCACGGTTCCCCTCCAGGAGGCCCTGGACCGCCTCTGTAAAGAGACGGGGGCCACCCTCGACTACATCCACGGCAGTGATGAGGTGCTGCGGATTGTACAGAATTCCTCTCGACAGGAAGGCCCGTCCTCTGGAAGCCAGCAGAAATCCCTTTCCCAGCCCATCGGTATTATTTTACCGCCCCTGGGGAAGGAGAATCTGTTTGCCACCGTCGCCCGTTCCGGGCCCCTTCCCCGCAAAAGTTTTTCCATGGGAGAGGGGATAGAAAAGCGTTTCTATCTTGAATGCCGCAGACTTTTCTGATATAGTGGGCCCCGGAGCAAAGTCCTGGCTGTTCAAAAGAGGGTCGCCGGGGTTTTTTCTGGGTCCACGATAAATTAAAAAACTTCTTCAATGGTGATTGTTTGATTGCCGGCGTGGTGAAATGGCAGACACGGTAGACTCAAAATCTACTGACCGCAAGGTCGTATCGGTTCAAGTCCGATCGCCGGCAAAAGTTCTTTTCCCCGGCTATTTTTCCTGATTTTCAACACTACAGAAAAAGATTTTTAGCCCCCAGACCTGCAAAGGAATTTTTTTATTTTTTTGATAAAATTTTGAAAAATTCCCCGTTGTTTCTATTGACAGAAACATACACGCCGGATATAGTAAGCCCTGTCGAGTGTTTCTATGTATAGATACACCGCTCGCCGATGGGGGCGGGACTCGACGATACTCCAGGGACAGGTTTTCGAAGGCCCTGGAATCATACAGGAGGGACCATGAAATCCAGCGGCGACCGATGCCTTATCCTTTCCATTCCGGGAGAACGATTTACCCCCTTTACGCTGGCTAAGAAACTGGGGGCCCGGGCCATTCTGGAATCGGCCTCGTTTAAAAAAGGACGGGAACGGTACTCTATCCTTCTTCTGGACGAGGCCTTTCGCGTCATCCAGGAAGAGAATGATGTCATCCTGGAAATAGATGGGAAACGCCACCGCTGGTCATGGCCAGGTCCTGCTCATGAAGCGCCTTCGGGAAAAGGCTGGGATATCCTGGACGCCCTTGCTACAATTGCAGGGCAAAATAGCGCCGCCGTCCCCCATTTACCGGTCCCCGGTGCGGGGATTGGCTTTTTAGGATACGAATTTGTGCGACGCTGCGATACGGTAACCCTGAGTCCCGGAGAGGACCCCCTTGGTATTCCCGAAGCGGAATTCATCGTTGGGCACCTGTATCTTATCGTGGACCACTACACGGATATGTTGCACCTGGTGGGCCTTAACTACGAACAACACCAGATCGATCTGGAAAAGGCTATTCATCAGGTTCGACAACGGCTGGATGACCTGGATTTTACCTACCTGGCACCACCGGCTGCGGCGGTTCCCCTGGAAATCATGAGTGACGAAGGGGCGGACAAACTCATCTTCTGTGAAGGGGTAGAAAAATTACAACGGCACATCGTTGCAGGAGATATCATTCAGGGAGTCCTTTCCCGTCGTCTGGTCTGCCGTTCTGAATTGGATGCCCTGGAAGGCTACCGACGGCTCCGTTCCACCAGTCCTTCCCCTTACATGTTCTATATCAATTTTGGATCCTACGCCCTGATAGGGGCTTCGCCGGAAAGTCTTGTCCGACTACGGGATGGGGTAGCCTCTATTCGTCCCATTGCGGGGACCCGGCGACGGGGAAGAACCGCCGATGAAGACCGGGCCTTAGAGGCGGAACTGCTGGCGGACCCCAAGGAACGGGCGGAACACCTAATGCTGGTAGATTTAGCCCGGAACGACCTGGGGCGGGTGTGCCTTGCCGGGTCAGTTCAGGTAACCCGCAACATGGAAATAGAACACTTTAGCCACGTGATGCATATCGTTTCAGAGGTGGAAGGAAAGCCCAATCCGGCGATTCCCTACACCCAGGTGCTTCGGGCGGCGTTTCCTGCGGGCACGGTTTCGGGGGCGCCGAAACTTCGGGCTATTGAACTCGTCTCCCAACAGGAACGGTATCGCCGGAGTTTCTACGCCGGTGCGGTAGGATATCTGGATGTGCATGGCGGTTTCGACACCTGCATTACCATTCGATCCGCCCTGGTAAAAGATGGTTATTGGTACCTGCAATCGGGGGCCGGGATAGTCTACGCATCCCGGCCGGAACGGGAGTGGGAAGAAACCAACGAAAAACTGGCGGCCCTCCGCCAGGCCCTGCAGGGGACCGCTACCAGCCCTGTGAAAGGAGTGGCAGAGACTATTTCAGGAGGTCGATCATGATCCTTATTATTGATAATTACGATTCCTTTACCTACAACGTGTATCAGATGGTAAGCCGGCTTTCGGCCGAAGAAGTGCGGGTCGTCCGCAACGATGCGATTTCGATACAGGATATAGAACGGCTTGCCCCCAGTCGGATTATCCTTTCTCCCGGCCCCGGCCGTCCAGAGGATGCGGGGATTACGGTGGAGGTAATTCGCCACTTTGCAGGACAAATCCCCCTCCTCGGGATTTGTCTCGGTCATCAGGCCATTGGCTACGCCTTCGGGGCGGCCATTGTCCAGGCAAAGCGGATTTGTCATGGGGAGGCCCAGGAAATTACCCTGGACGGCCGGGGCATGTTCAGGACTATTGGAACAAAAGGAACCTTTACCCGTTACCATAGCCTTGTAATCAATGAAAAGACCCTTCCAGCAGAACTGGAGATTACCGCCCGGAGTTCCGATGGGGACATCATGGGAGTACGCCACAAACACTATCTAATAGAAGGGATTCAGTTTCATCCTGAATCGATCGCCAGTACCGAAGGGGAAGCCCTTATTCGATCCTTTCTTCAGTATCGTCGGGAACCTTTCCCCTTTAAAAAGACCTTTGAAAAGGCTATCCAGGGAATTCACCTGAAACAGGAAGAAGCCGAAGCGTTTATGGAGGAACTTACCGACGGTACCATGGAAACGGCCCAGGTAGCGGCCTTTCTCACCGCCCTGGCCATAAAAAAGCCCGCCCCCGAAGAAATCGCCGGGTGCGCCGCGGTTCTCCGACGGAAAAAAACGCCATTCCCTCTGGGAACTCCCATACCCCTGGCCGACACCTGCGGCACCGGTGGAGATGGGCAGGGTTCCTTCAATATCAGTTCCATGGCTGCCCTGGTGGCAAGCGCCTGCGGGCTTCCCATCGCAAAACACGGGAACCGGGCCGTTTCCAGCAAGGCCGGGAGCGCCGACTTCTACGAAGCCCTGGGGATTCCCATCAACCTTCATCCTTCGCAGGCGGCCAAGCTCCTTGAAACCACGGGCTTTGTCTTTCTTTTTGCGCCCCTCTATCACGGCGCAATGAAACATGCGGCCCCGGCCCGAAAAGCCCTGGGTATAAAGACCATCATGAACCTGGTGGGGCCCCTCTCAAACCCCGCCAATGCGACCTATCAGGTCATCGGCGTATACGATAGGGACCTTCTGGAAGTGGTGGCCCGGGCGGCCCATCTCCTGGGAGTACAGCGGGTGCTTACGGTTCATAGCCACGACGGCTTTGATGAAATTTCCCCCGCGGCTCCTACTGACATGGTAGAAATCGATGAAAAGGGGAACCTTACCCATCTTACCTTTGATCCCGTAAAAGAAGGGTTTGGCCTTTATTCCCGGGAAGAACTCGCCGGTGGTACGGCCCAGGAAAATGTGCGCCTTGCCCGGGACCTACTGGCCGGGGCCGGTCGACCGGCCATTGAAGCGGCGGTGGCCTTTAATGCGGGGGCCGCCCTGTATGTATCCGGCCGGGCGGCTTCGGTAAGCGAGGGGGCCCGTATCGCCGCGGATTGTCTTGCCAGCGGAAAGGCCAGCAAAAAACTGGAGGAAATCATCTCCGTAGGCAAGGATATTACCGAAGCGGTGGGAGCTTCCCATGGATGACATTCTTCAGCGGATTGTCCAGCAACGCCGGGAGGACCTTGCCCGCAGGGGGCCAGCCCTGGGCTATCCCGTTCCTCTGGAGCGGCAACGACCGGTGAACCCCTTCCTGTCCGCGGGGGGGGTAATCCTCGAAATAAAACGGGCCTCCCCTTCCCGGGGGGCCATTGCGCTTGACCTTGATGCGGTACAAACCGCCAGAACCTATATCGAGGCGGGAGCGAAGGCTATTTCCATCCTTACGGAAGAACACTATTTCAAGGGGAACCTGCAGGACCTACTCGAAGTAGGGAAAGCCTTTCCTCATCACCCCCTCTTGAGGAAGGACTTTATCCTTACCGATGATGATATCGCCGTATCATACCGGGCCGGTGCGGATGGGGTGCTGTTAATCGCCCGCCTCTTTGATACAGACACCCTTCTCCACTTAGCCGAACAGACCGTCCGTTTTGGGATGAAGCCCCTTATCGAAGTACGGGAAGAGGAGGACCTCCCCAAACTACGATTCGTGGCGGAGCGTCTTCCCTGTCTTGCGGGGGTCAATAGCCGGGATTTGCGAACCTTTACGATCGATCCCCTCCTCCCAGCCCTGAGAATCACCGAACTTCCCGTCCCCGCCATCTACGAATCGGGGGTTCAGACTCCCTTTCAGGCTTCCTACGCGGCCCACCTGGGATACACAGGCATCCTGGTAGGAGAAGGGGCGGTCCGCCAGAAGGAACAGATTTCTCTGCTTATCCGTCATTTTACCCAAACCAGAAATCAGCTTCAGGGGTCTTCTGGACTCAGCGGAGAAAGCCCACAGGAAGGGATTTCTGGTTCTTCATTGGGGGATCTCCGGCCCGGAACGGGACGAGGAAATAGACAGGAAAACAGCGCCCTTCCTGCGGCGGGAGAACTGTGGCGACGCCTTGCCCAACGGCGGGCCTATCGTCAGAGTCAGGTGCCCATCGAGTCTCACCGCTATTGGCGCTTGGGCGCCCCGCCCCTTGTTAAAATCTGTGGACTTACCCGGCTCGAAGATGTGCAGCACTGCCTTACATTAGGGGCGGACCTCCTCGGTTTTATCTTCGCCCCCAGTCCCCGAAAAACAGATGTAGCCTTTGTCCGCCAGGCCCGGGCCCTTCTTTCTTCGTTCTATTTCCCCGAAGGGAAAGGCAATACCCGTGATGTGCCCCACCCCCTCTTCATCGGGGTTATCAGTGATGTGCAGAGTCCTGCGGCCCAGGAGGCTCTTCGGCTGGTACGGGAAGGACTCCTGGATGGTATCCAATACCATGGCCCCCTGGATGAGGAGGTCCTTGCTCAGCTACCCGATGATGTGGGGCGGTATGTGGTACTGCCGGTAAGTCAGCCCGCCGACAGAGAGGCGTACCAGGTTCTTCAAAAACGCGGGGAGGTGCGAATTCTTTTAGACAGACGGGTGGGAAACCAGAGCGGCGGAACGGGAATACCAATTCAAGATGAGGTACTGGATACCCTCATTACTCAGGGCCCTGCCGGCTCTTCTTTCTATTCTCCCCTTTGGATTGCCGGAGGCCTTTCGGCAGAGACGGTGGGTTCTCTTCTATCTCGATATCCAGTAGAATTGGTAGATGCTTCAAGCCGCCTGGAATCCGAGCCGGGAAAAAAGGATCCGCAAAAACTGCGGGCCTTTTTTGCTGCCATAGCGCACCCCGAGGGCGGAAAAGAAGAAGCACCGGCGAGGGCCAGCAATCAACACAAGGAGTACCAGCATGGGTGAAAAGGGCTACTTTGGTCCCTATGGAGGACGCTACGTCCCAGAGGTTCTGGGGCGGGCCATTGAAGAAATAGAAGAAGCCTTTGAAGCAGCCTGTACCGATAGGGCATTTCAGGATGAATTGGCGCTGCTCCAGCGGGACTTTATTGGTCGACCTACGCCTCTGTTATATGCAGAGAATTCCAGCCGCCTCCTGGGAGGCGCAGATATTTACATAAAAATGGAAGGTCTTGCCCACACGGGGGCCCACAAGATAAACAACGCCCTGGGTCAGGCCCTCCTGGCGAAGCGGATGGGGAAGACCCGGGTAATCGCCGAAACGGGGGCGGGCCAGCATGGTCTTGCCACCGCCGCGGCCTGCGCCAAATTGGGGCTTTCCTGCACCATCTACATGGGGGCGGTGGATGTGGATCGGCAACAGCCTAATGTGGCCACCATGGAACTGTTTGGCGCCCAGGTGGTGCCGGTCTATGCGGGGAGCCAGACCCTGAAAGATGCCATTAACGAAGCATTCCGGGATTGGGCCGCTTCGTTTGCGGACACCTTTTACATTATCGGGTCTGCCCTGGGACCCGCCCCCTATCCCGATATGGTTCGCACCTTTCAATCCGTGATTGGGAAGGAAGTGAAAGAACAGCTTGCTTCCCGGGGACTTGAACCAGAAGCCCTGGTGGCCTGTGTAGGGGGTGGTTCAAATGCGATTGGCTTTTTTTCTCCCTACCTTGAAGCAGAAAAGCCCCGCCTTATTGGAGTAGAAGCCGGCGGAAGGGGAACCTCCCTGGGGGACCATGCGGCCCGCATGACCGGAGAAGGGGCCCGTACCGGGATTGTGCATGGGTACAAGAGCCGCTTCCTTTTAACCGAAGAAGGCCAGGTGGCCCCCACCCATTCTATTTCGGCAGGGTTGGATTACCCTGGCATCGGACCTCAGCTGGCGGCCCTGGGCCGCAGCGGTCGCCTAGAATTTCGCCGGGCCAGTGACGAAGAGGCCCTGGAAGCCCTGACATTCTTTGCCCGCCACGAGGGGGTAGTCTTTGCCCTGGAAAGCGCCCATGCGGGAGCGGTGGCTATCAATCTTGCCCGTTCCCTTCCAAAAGGAAAGGTGGTGGTGGTAAACATGTCTGGTCGGGGCGACAAGGACCTCTTTATCACCGCCCCCTATTTCAGACCCGCCGCGTGGGCCGCCTTCCTGGAACGGGAACTCGCGGCCCTCAGGGCGCACCCTTCCGGAATCGCCCCACCCCCCTCCTCGGGAACAGGTCTTGAAAATGCCAGAGGGGTCGCCCACTCTACTACCTCGAAGCTCATCTCATCCCCCACATCCCGGGAGGTTCATCATGGATAAGATTCGCCTTATGGCCCACCTTGTGGCGGGCTTCCCTGACGCCTCTGGTTGCCGGGCCGCCGCCGAAGGGCTTATCGAAGGGGGAGCATCCTACCTGGAAATACAAATCCCCTTTAGTGACCCCAGCGCTGATGGTCCGGTTATTCAAAGTGCCTGCGCTGCAGCCCTGGCCAACGGGTATTCGGTGAGCCAGGCTCTGGATTTTCTTGAGTCCCTTCACAGGGACTTTCCCCAGGTGCCCCTTTTTGTGATGGCCTACGCAAGCCTCGTGGTAACCCCGGGGGTAGAACAGTTTGTGCATATGATGGCTCAACGAGGGGTGATGGGGCTCATCGTGCCGGATTTACCCTTTGACAGAGATGAAGGCCTTGCGGAGGCCTGTGCACACCAGGGCCTTGTTTCTATTCCCGTGGCGGCCCCGTCCATGCGTTCCGAACGGCTTGAACGGATGGCCCACTTAGGCCGCGCCTACTTGTACGCGGCGCTCCGTACCGGGATTACCGGAACTACCACCACTATCGGCGAAGGGACCCTTCAATTCTTAAAGGCCTGTGCCGCTGGCGGTTCTAAGGTTCTCGGGGGATTCGGAATTCGTTCCCATACCCAGGCCCGAGCCGTGGCTCCGCTGGTGCATGCGGTGGTAGCCGGTTCAGTCTTTGTAGAAACCATCCAGGAAGCTGTAGAGGCACACCGGGTGTCCCGTTCTGCTTCGTTTAAGGGTTCTATAGAGGTTCGGGATACGGCAATTCGGGAGAACATTCGACAAAAGGCGCAAGAAATCACAAGGGGTGAGTAAGAGACTCCTCGGTGGAGGCCCCTGGCACCCATCCCGGCCCCCAAGTCCGTAGCACAAAGAGAGGGGCGCATCCATTGCCGATACGATGCCTCTTCGATGTAACCTTTGATGGTTGTTTCTGTTTTATTAGTGACGAGGGCGTGCGGCTTTCACAAGCTTCCTTCTTGAGCCCCAGCCGGTCTCCTCCTCCTGGCTGGGGCTCGCTTTTTATATCCCCTGGCATGTCTTTTATTGAAGAATCATCTACCCCCGCCTATACTTTAGGGTATGCAACGAGAAATAACCGAGCCCCTGAGGCTCCTCACCCCTGAGGGACACCTTACCAGCGAAGGCTGGGCCCGCTTCCCCTACTGGGAATATCGACGGGATGACATCAAGGCAAGTTCCCTCCGCATCAAAGAATGGGATTATTACATGGTTTTTTCCCACCACGGTCAGTGGGGAATCAGTTTTACCTTGAGCGATTTGGGGTACCTGGGTCTTGCGGCCCTTTGTTTCTTAGATTTTACGCAGGGTTATTATCATCAAGTAGAAAATCTTAGCATCCTTCCTTTAGGGCGCCTCGGTCTTCCAGAGTCCTCTACCCAGGAAGGGGAAATCAATGTTTCCTCTCGAAAGCTTTCCCTGAAGTATACCTACCAGCGAGGCAAACGGACCATTGCCTTTGCAAGTCCCCTGGTCCAGGACTCCCAGGGGAACAGAGGAATTGAAGGGACCATCGAACTTGAACAGCCTGAAAACCTTGAAAGTACAGTAATTGCCACCAGTTGGAAAGAAAACCGGCGGGCCTTTTACTATAACCAAAAGGTAAACTGCATGCCCGCCCGGGGGAATCTTCGCATCGGAAACCACACATATACATTGAACCCAGAAACCGACAGGGGAAGCCTTGATTGGGGCCGCGGGGTCTGGACCTACAAAAACACCTGGTACTGGGCATCCCTTTCCACCGTATATAAGGGGACCTCTTTAGGCTTTAACTTAGGGTACGGTTTTTCTGACCGCAGTCCTGCTTCGGAAAACACCATCCTGTATGATGGCCGGATCCATAAGCTTGAAGAAGTTACCTTTCATTTTAACCCCCAGAATCATATGGAAGGCTGGCACTTCTCCAGTTCCGATGGCAGGGTAGAACTAACACTCCACCCCCGTATTGACCGACAATCGAATTTCAACTTTGGGGTTCTGCAATCCCGCCAGCACCAGGTGTTCGGCGAGTTCTCTGGTTCCCTCATTTTAGATTCAGGAGAACGGCTAGACCTCCCTCCCACCCTCGGCATGACCGAGCATGTATATAACAGGTGGTAAGGGGGGCCTTGCAGTATCTCCTCTATTTTTATCTCCTGTGTCAATTCTGGTATACTTTCTTCATTCTGTTTCTCCTAAACAATAAACCATCTCGCTATCCTTTCAGGAGATAATATTCTATGACGACCTGAAACAAAATAAAATAGACCCCCGGTTAATTAACATAAAAATTAATTTTTTTTTACTTTGTTGCAGTACCTGCAACAAAGTAAGTGTATACTACATTCAACAAAGGTATTGTACTATGAACAGAGCGGAAAATAAGGCAAGTCGTTTATTACAGATTGAAACACTCCTTCTAGCTCATCCCGAAGGACTCTCCCAGGCAGAACTAGCTCGTCGATTACAGGTAGATCGCTCCACTATCAATCGATACCTCACAGATCTTCCTTCTTACATTTATGAAGATGATGATAGAACGCTGAAAATAGATCGGAAGGCAGATCTAATCAATCTTCAGTTAAACCTCCATGAAGCGATGGCCCTGCATTTGTCGTCGAGACTTCTTGCAACACGATCAGATAAGAAAAACCCTCATGCAGCATCGGCCTTGAGAAAACTTGGTATGGCCATGAAACTTTGGGCAGACCGCCTCAGTCAGCAAATTCTTGTGGCAGCCGATATAATGGATAGTGATATCCAAATAGACGATCCCAATTATTTACGTATTTTAGAACTCCTAACAGAAGGTTGGGCTAACCTTCAAAAGGTCAGAATTTGGCATCGAAGTGAAAAGTTGGATAAAGTATTTGTTTACGTTGTAAGTCCTTATTTTATTGAACCATACGCGACAGGACAAACCACCCAACTTATATGTTTTAGTGAACCTCCAGGAGCACTTCGTACCTACAAGATTGAACGGATTGAACGGGCTGAAAAAACGACAGAAAAGTATACTATTCCCACAGATTTTAATCTACGAGAACATTTAGCAAATGCCTGGGCAATTTGGACTACCGAAGAAGAACCAAAGCATGTGGTGTTGCGATTTCATCCAAGAGTCGCTCAACGGGTAAAAGAAAGCCGATGGCATCTATCCCAAAAAATTCAGGAACAGGAAAATGGTTATCTTTTATGGCAGGCAGACATAGCTGAGACTACTGAAATGCTTCCCTGGATTCGTGGCTGGGGAGCGGATGTGGAAGTACTGGAACCACCAGAACTGCGTGAAGTTCTGGTGAAGGAGGCAAAGCGACTAGTAAAACTGTATGGGATAGCAGTTCTCAACGAACCGCAAACCCGTTTCTTCGCTCACCGTCGCGAAGGGGAAGTCCACGAATACTGGCAGCCACTCATTGAACACTTGCGAAACACAGCTGAACTTGCCCGAAAGTTCGGGGCGGACGCCAACGTCGCAGAGTTAGCATACATTGCGGGATTGGTTCACGATTTGGGCAAATACTCCACCGAGTTTCAAAAGCGGTTAGAAGGTATAGGCCCACGGGTAGACCATTCTACAGCAGGGGCAAAGGAACTCAAAAAGCTGCTCGAAGGCACACCCCAACAAGTCTTTGCTCAACTACTGGCATATCCCATTCTGGGACATCATGCAGGCTTGCCCGATTATGGCAGTGAAACTGATTTGGAAAGCAGTACCGTCTGTGGGCGGCTAAAAAACCACATTTCTGATTACAACGAATACCAAAGCGAGTTGGACTTGTCTTCTTTGGAATTTCCGCAACGTTTGCCTATTCGCCCCTTGCGCCTACCCGTTTTTTATGAAAAACAGTCCAAAGACTATCTCGGATTTTCGCTTTCTTTCCTGACACGCATGATTTACTCTGCACTGGTAGACGCCGACTTTCAAGAAACTGAAACCTACATGAAAGGCGCAAAGCCGCGCGGCGGACATGACAACATCCCAGTTTTGCGCGATAAACTGGACAAATACCTGAAACGCTTCGAAAATCCGAACAGCGAGATCAACCGCAAGCGCAATGAGATACTCCATGCCTGCATTGAAAAAGGTAAGACCGAATCGCCGGGCTTTTTCTCGCTGACTGTACCCACAGGTGGCGGCAAGACACTGGCTTCGATGGCGTTTGCGCTCCATCACGCCGCTGAACATGGCTTAAAGCGCGTCATCTATGTTATCCCGTTTACGACCATCATCGAACAGAATGCCGGGGTGTTCAAAGATATCTTTGGGGAAGAGAACGTGCTGGAGCATCACTCCCACTTCGACTGGGAAAGTAAGAGGAAAGACAATCCTGATGACCGCACAAACAGCGTACTTACCAAACTAAAACTGGCTACGGAGAACTGGGATATCCCTATCGTGGTTACGACCAACGTGCAATTCTTCGAGTCGTTATTTTCCAACAAATCATCACATTGCCGCAAACTGCATAACATTGCCAGAAGCGTGATTATCTTTGACGAAGCCCAAATGCTGCCCCGCGAGTACATGCGCCCGTCGATGGCGGCGATTTGGGAATTGGTGGTCAACTACGGCGCAAGCGTACTCTTTTGTACGGCTACTCAGCCAGGGCTGGAACGTTTCCTGCCCGAAAAGACAGAAGTTAAGGAACTCGCACCCAATCCGCAGCAGTTGTTCAATTTCTTCAAGCGCGTGGTAGTAAAACATCTCGGCGAGCTTACCGATAGAGATCTGCTTACTCGTCTGAACAAACACGAGCAAGTTCTGTGCATTGTCAACACCCGCCGCCACGCCAGCGGACTGTTCGTCGGTTTGCAGGGCGAGGGGAACTATCATCTTTCAACGTTGATGTGTGCCGCCCATCGTCGCATCAGACTGGAAGAAATCAAAGAACGACTTGCAAAGGGGCAGCTCTGTCGTGTCATATCGACAACGGTTATGGAAGCGGGCATTGATCTAGACTTCCCTGTTGGATACCGCGCCCTGACGGGACTGGATTCCATCAATCAGGCAGCAGGACGCATCAACCGCGAAATGAAGCGCAGCGTGAGCGAGATGTTCGTCTTCGAACCGAAGTCGGAGCTTATCAAGAAAATGCCCTTTTTCCTGAAACAAACCGCCGAAGTTGCCCGGATGGTTTTACGCGAACACGCAGAAGCGCCAATTTCTATTCCTGCTATTCAGGCGTTTTTCGGACAGTTGTACAACCTTCAAGAGCCGCAGGCATTTGACTTCAAGCACATCATGGAATGCTTCGATGACACAGACGGCAGGTTCAAGTTCGAGACGGCGGCACAGGCGTTCCACATCATCGAGGACCCAACCGTAACAGTAATCATTCCATATAACAAGGAGGCAGAAATACTCATCGATGAGTTAAAATATACCGATTATCCATTATCTACATTACGAAAACTTCAGCCCTACACAGTTTCAATTTTTGAGAATGAGTTTGACAGGCTCAGTGCGAAAGGGGTGATTCAGACTATCGAAGACACGTATCACTTTCTTAACCCAGAGGCAATGAACGATTTTTATGATCCCCAGCGTGGCCTACTCGTTCCTGACAATGGTGGTGGCGAGGGGTTGTTGTTTTAATAGCACGAACCTAAGGTTTGTGTTATGTGATCAGGATTCAAGCAAATCGGAGATTTGCTTTACCCATTTTGAAAGGAGGCCCAACAGAATGGGATATGGTATTACCATCCGAGTACAGGGTGATTATGCCCTGTTCACCCGTCCCGAAATGAAAGTGGAGCGCGTCAGCTATGATGTTATCACCCCGT
The DNA here is from genome assembly GCF_004343725.1 of Treponema sp. J25. Lineage (NCBI taxonomy): Bacteria > Pseudomonadati > Spirochaetota > Spirochaetia > Treponematales > Treponemataceae > Treponema > Treponema sp. J25. Next base: position 3,533 of record NZ_PTQW01000009.1, on the reverse strand, counting down.
CGGCGGCGCGCGGTATTATCGAGGCTGTCTATTGGAAACCCGCCATTCGCTGGGTGATAGAGAAAATCCACGTCCTTAAGGAAATCCAGTTCACCAACATCCGCCGTAACGAGGTGAGCGACAAGGCGTCGGTGGATAACGCCTTGCAGGTGATGAAGGGCGCAAACAAGCCGCTCTACATCGCCGCCACCGAAGCCCGCCAGCAGCGCGCCGCGATGGTCTTGAAGGATGTGGATTACGTCATCGAGGCGCACTTCGAGTTGACCGAAAAGGCGGGACCAGATGACACGAAAGAGAAGCACTACAACATGGTCTTGCGCCGCCTGCGGAACGGGCAGCATTTCCACGCCCCCTGCCTGGGGACGCGCGAGTTCCCTGCCAGAGTGATGCTCATCGAAGACAAAGGCGGCATTCCCACAAGCCCGCTGACAGGTAAACGTGACTTGGGCTACATGCTCTACGACCTGGATTTCTCCAACCCGCGCGACATTCAGCCGATGTTCTTCCGCGCTGTCATGGAAGACGGCGAGATTACCGTGCCAAAACCTGAGGAGGTGCGGCGATGATTTTGCAGGCGCTTTACAACTACTACCAGATTTTGCTGAACGACCCGCCAGAGGGCGTAGAGATTGCCGAACCAGGCTACAGCAATGCGCCGGTCAGTTATGCGCTCAATTTGTCCGAACAAGGCGAATTGTTGGACATTATCCCGCTCTTTGTTCCTGTTCAGCAAGGGAAGAAGACCGTGGAGCTCCCCAAGCGCATGAATGTTCCTGAACAGGTCAAACGCAGCGTGAACATCGCTGCCAATTTTTTGTGTGACAACGCAACTTACGTACTTGGGCTAACGGGGAAAGAAGCCAAAGACCCAGATTATGCCCAAAAGCGTTTCGAGGCGTTTCGAGAACGTAACGTCCAACTTCTTCAGAAAGCCGACTCTCCAGCGGCGCACGCGGTTATCGCATTTCTACAAAAGTATAACCCCAAAACGGCTTCTCAACATTCTGTGATTGCCCGTCATCTGGAAGGATTATTGGAAGGTGGTAATCTCATCTTTCAGGTAGAGGGTAAAAACGCACTGGATGACACTGAAATTCGGCGTGCTTGGGAAAACTCCAGAACAGGACAACAGACTACTGAAATGCAGTGCTTGGTCACGGGACAAAAGGAACTTGTTGCACGGTTGCATCCTGACATTAAAGGAGTTCCAGGAGCACAAACAAAAGGTGCATCATTGGTGAGCTTCAACCTGGATGCCTTTACTTCTTATGGGAAAGAACAGGGGGCTAATTCACCCATCAGTCAGCGTGTAGCTTCTGGCTATGGCGTTGCACTAAACTATTTGCTTTCAAGGCAAAATCCGAACCAGCCCATTTTTCTCGGAGATACCGCTGTCGTTTATTGGGCAGACGCACCTGACAAACGTTACGCCAGTGCATTTTATTCGTTTCTGAATCCAGAATATCAGCAGGAACAAGAAGAAGGCAAAACAGAAGAAGCCCATGATAAAAACAAGCGTAAGCGTGCCAACAATGCAGAAAAAATGCTAGGAGAAGTGGCGAAATCGGTAGAACAGGGGAGAGCCATAGACTTAGCTAAATTGCGCGAAGATTTGGATGACAATACACGTTTCTATGTGCTTGGGCTAGCGCCAAATGCCTCACGACTCGCCGTACGATTCTTCCTTACTGAGCCATTTGGGGTATTTGCTGAACGAATTATGCAACATTACGAGGACCTTCAAATCGAAAAAGAATACGCTAACCAGCCGACGTACATCTCACCCTACCGCATTCTTGCCGAATGTGTTTCGCCCAAAGTAACCCAGCGTGATGAAGAGGTAAAAAAATCCTGGTCTTTGTTAGGCGGAGCTTTTATGCGTTCCATTCTCATGGGTACACCCTACCCTGAAAATTTGTATAACGCGATCTTAAATCGTATACGCCACGATGGGGAGGAAACAACAGCAAATAACAGAGTTCGTAGTGTAAAAATTAACTATATTCGTACAGCCTATATAAAAGCCCACTTAATCCGTAAATATCGCCGTTATGGCAAAAATCCATACCAGGAGGTGTTACAAATGTCATTAAATGAATCTTACAAGAATACGCCCTATGTATTAGGACGCTTATTCGCAGTACTGGAAAAGGTACAGAAAGAAGCAATAGGCGATACTATTAATGCTACTATTAAAGATCGTTATTTTACTGCTGCTTGTGCCACTCCCGCTAGCGTGTTTCCTACCTTATTACGTCTTTCAAACTATTGGACATCAAAAGCAGAATATGGAGGAGCTTCTGACAGAAAGATCCAAACGCTTCTAAATATGTTGGATGCTGCACCTTTCCCTGCCAGACTTAACCTAGAAGAACAAGGCATTTTTGTGCTGGGTTACTATCACCAAAAGGCAGCCTTTTATAAAACAAACAGTAATCTTAATGAGTAAGTGAATAGTTTTATTCACATATTTTATTGAATATAAGGAGTGTATTATGGGAATTTTGAGGAATCGCTATGAGTTTGTGTTGTTGTATGATGTAGAAAATGGCAATCCAAACGGAGATCCAGATGCAGGAAACATGCCGCGCATTGATCCTGAGACAGGGTACGGTATCGTCACCGATGTGTGTTTAAAACGTAAAATTCGCAATTATGTAGAAATGGTAAGAAGAGATGCAACAGGATACCGTATTTATATTAAAGAGGGCATTCCGTTAAATACAAACCATAGACAAGCATATCTAGCTGTTGGTCTTGAACCTGGTAAAAAAGCAGATCTCGATGGCATTAATCGAGCTCGTACATGGATGTGCAGAAATTTTTATGATATTCGTACTTTTGGTGCTGTGTTAAGTGTAGGAGACAACTGCGGACAAGTACGTGGCCCTGTTCAATTAAATTTTTCACGAAGCATTGATCCTATTGTTCAACAAGAAGTTACTATTACAAGACTAACGGTTACCCGTGAAGAAGAAGCTGAAAAGGAGCGAACCATCGGACGTAAACACATCGTCCCCTATGGATTATACCGGGTGGAAGGTTATGTCTCTGCAAGACTTGCCAATGACCCAAACAAAGGGACAGGTTTTTCCGAAGAAGACCTAGAACTTTTCTGGGAAGCATTGATTAATATGTTTGAACATGACAGGTCTGCATCTCGGGGAAAAATGGCAACCCGCAAACTATTTGTATTCAAACATGAGAGTGAATTAGGAAATGCACCAGCCCACATTCTTTTCGATCTTATCTCAGTAAAGAAAAAGGAAGGTATTAATCCCCCGAGAAATTTCAATGACTATGAAATAAATGTAAATCGTTCCGGCTTACCAAATGGCATAGAGCTCATTGAAAAGATTTAAGGAGTAGCCCCGCCAAAAGGCGGGGCTCTAGGAGTATTCATGAAAAAAGAATATTCTCCGGAAGAATTACTTCCTCTTTCAGGAATACAACACTTTAGCTTTTGCAGAGTACCCGCTGCCATGACCCCGTTGGGGCTGATTAATAGGAGCCGGGAGCGAGGGTGTACGGCA